>JBIOHE010000064.1:0-16303 GCA_044448725.1 Sphingobacteriales bacterium
ACAAGATGTAGCAGTTCAGGAGGCGAAAAAAATCGCACGACTACAGAAGGAGTTAGCTAAGTATGGATATAATATTCAAAAAGCAGCTTGACTATGAGTGTCTTACAAAGGCGTCATTATAAACGCAGTGAAGGATCTTCTGCGCCCTGCTTTTTGACGACTTGTTTCTTAGAGAAGATCCCCAATGCTATTAAATTTAGCCCCCTCTAAACCTGCCTGTCCGGCAGGCAGGTCTCCTCCGCCAGCTGGCGGAGAGACTTTAACTGCGCTCGCGTTCACTTTTTTAAGTCCTTCCACCAACTGGTGGAGAGAATTCGCTGTCCCTTCTTTTTTTATTTTCTACCAATATTTGGCACCTAACGGCGCCATCAAAAAAGTGGTTTATTCCTTAACTTAATAGCATTGAGAAGCCCTTCTCTATGCTCTGGATGAAAAAGATGATGTTTTTGATCACTAATTTCGCCTTTTTCCTTAAATTACCCACTAAAAATTTATGAGTTTTACCTAAAATAGTAACTTTAATTAAAAAATTATTAAAATATTTGATAATTTATTTGCTTTTATTCAAAAACACTTCATAAATTACGTTTTTTAAAAGTAACTGGTTGTCTTATTTCAATTAACAGTAATTTTTTATGCATGAATCAGCTTATTTTGACAAATATAACCCCATAAATGGCGTTTGGGACGAAATGTATGGCGCTAATGCGAGCGTTCGTGATCATTATCGTAAAGTAATTGAATATATTTCGGGCGAATCGGCAGATGACCTTAACAAAAAGGAGGAGCTGGCAAAGCGGCTTTTTATGAGCCAGGGCATCACCTTCACGGTTTATAACAGCGGGGAGGGTATCGAAAAAATATTTCCCTTCGATATTATCCCCCGTATCATCACGGCGGACGAATGGGCTTTTGTGGAAAAGGGAATCAAACAACGGCTAACAGCCCTCAATCTCTTCCTGAAAGATGTTTACAATAACCAGTTTATCATCAATGACGGGATTGTGCCGATAGATATTATTTATTCGTGTCCGCATTTTTTGCGCGAGATGTACCGTTTGCAGGTGCCTTATGATATTTATGTGCACATCAGCGGTATCGATATCATCCGCGATTACGACGGTACCTTTTATGTGCTGGAAGACAACCTGCGCACCCCTTCGGGCGTAAGCTATATGCTGGAGAACCGGGAGATTACCAAACGCCTGTTCCCCGATCTGCTGCCGCAATGCGGGGTTCGCAGCGTAACGGAATATCCTACCATATTGTACAAAAACCTGCTGGCGCTGTCGCCTCGGCAAATAAATAACCCCACTATTGTTTTATTAACGCCGGGTATATACAACTCGGCTTATTTTGAACATACAACCCTGGCCCGCCTGATGGGTGTGGAACTGGTGGAGGGCCGCGACCTGGTGGTGAACAACCACAAGGTGTATATGAAAACCACCACGGGCCTGCAGCAGGTGGATGTGATATACCGCCGTGTGGACGATGAGTTTTTAGACCCGCTGGTGTTTAATCCGGGCAGTATGCTTGGCGTTGCCGGTTTAATGGGCGCTTACCGCAAAGGCAATGTGGCCATAGTTAATGCTACCGGCACCGGGGTTGCTGATGATAAGGCGGTATATGTATATGTGCCCGATATGATAAAATATTATCTGAATGAGGAGCCGATCCTGAAAAACGTGCCCACCCTTCAATTGGGTAATATGGACGAACGGGCGCATGTTTTCGAAAATATCAATAAAATGGTGATCAAGAAAACCAATGGCAGCGGCGGTTACGGCATGCTGATGGGCCATGCGGCAACAGAACAGGAGATTGAAGATTATAAACTGGAAATATTAAAAGATCCGCGTAATTTTATCGCACAACCAACAATAAGCCTTTCAGCATCGCCATGTTATATGCAGGGCGAGTTAAAGCCGCGCCGCGTTGATTTACGGCCTTATGCCTTATATGGCCCGGATGGTATCGAGATCGTTCCGGGAGGCTTAACCCGTGTGGCGCTAAAGGAAGGTTCGCTGGTGGTAAACAGTTCACAGGGCGGAGGGAGTAAGGATACGTGGGTGCTGGCTTGAGGAGTTGGCAGTTTTTAGCAGGCAGTTAGCAGTGGCAGAAATTTAAAAATAAATCCGAAATCGAAATTCCGAACTCCGAAATAAAAAATCGTAAATCGTAATTCTAAAATCGTAAATCTAAAAGATGTTAAGCAGGGTAGCAGCAAGTTTTTATTGGTTAAGCAGGTATATTGAGCGCAGCGACGGGATGCTGCGCATGTTGAAAATAAATTATGCGTCGTCGCAGGATGCGGTACAGGAGTTTACGTGGGAACCGGTGATCAGGATCTATGCGGGAAAAGACGGGGACGATGACTCTGTTAAACTGGAGAATAACAGCCGGTCGGTTTTAAAGTATATGGTTACGGGTAAAAATAATTCAAACTCCATTCTGAATATTATTACCCTTGCCCGTGAAAACGCGCGCGGCGTTCAGGAGCATATTCCCAAAGATTTGTGGCAATGCCTGAACGAATATTACCATACCGTAAAAGAGCCAAAGATTGAAAAAGCGCTGCAACGTGAGGACCCTATAGGTATATTGGATATATTGATAAAACAGGTGATGCTTTATTATGGCACAGCCGAAATTACCATGGAACGCGGCGAGGGGCGCAGTTTTATGAATATCGGCAAATACCTGGAACGTGCCATACAGTCGGTGGACATACTGGATACAAAATTCGGCTCAATTGACGATAACCCCGATCTGCTTACGGATACCAGTTACTGGAAGCACCTTTTACTGTCGCTTGGCGGCTACGAACTGTATTTGAAAACCTACCGCGAGGGTTTTGAATCATCCAATATCCTGGAGCAGGTGGTGCTGAATGACGATTTTCCGCGTTCGGTGATCTATTCGGTAAACAACATCCAGCGTTATTTCGAAAAGCTAAAGAACGACAGTAACATGGATGATTACCGGGAGATGTCGTTCCAGATCGGGCGACTGCAAAGCCGGATAAAATACAGTTCGGTGAGAAGTATTGAGCAGGAGGGTTTGCATTTATTTCTCACCCAAATCAGGAAAGAACTTTATGGAATTGGAAATTCGCTCAATGAACATTATTTTGCGAATTCATAATTGAAGGAGTCCGAAAGTCGGAAAACCTGCCTGCCGGACAGGCAGGTTTGGAGGGGGCTGAAAGTCCGAAAGAAAAAAAAAAAAAGTAAATTTAATTTAGAACACCGGGTGAGATGCAGATGGACGACTTAACTTGAAAAATCGCTGATTCACTCAATCACTAATTCACAATTACAAATATGCCCGATTTTGAGATTCAACATATTACGCGTTATATTTACGGAAGTCCTGTGCGCGACAGCGCCAACCAGATCATCCTGTTCCCGATAAAGGATGAATATCAGGATGTTTTAAAACAGGAGCTGCATATCACGGGCAATCCGCAGGTGGACACTCACGTTGATTATTACGGCAACGAGGTTGGCAGTTTTACTTACAGCGAACCGCATTGGCAATTAACCATCAACTCAAAAATATGGGTCTCCACCAAACACCGGGAATTGCCTGTTAACGATATTTTCCCTGCCCGGCAATGGGAAGACCTTAAACGCCTGCAGTTTGTTGTGCCTTATATTGACTTTTTGAAACAGGAGTATTTTGACGGCTTAAACGAACTGAAAACAATTGTTGACCACGAACGGCTGAAGGAGGATACACCATACCTGGTAGCATTGCGGTTTTGCCAGTATGTGTTTGATAATTTTGAATATATAAAAGGCGTTACAACCGTTGAAACAACGCTTGATGAGATATGGAAGCTGAAAGCAGGCGTTTGCCAGGATTTTGCCCATATATTGATGGAGATGCTGCGTATGGTTCATATCCCCGCCCGATATGTTAGCGGGTATATTTGTACAGGTCGCAATGGTATGCGCGGACTTGGCGCCACACATGCCTGGGCCGAAGCTTTTATCCCCGATTACGGCTGGCTGGGCATCGACCCTACCAATAACTGTATTGCCAATGAAACGCATGTGCGCCTGGCTGTAGGTCGTAATTTTTCAGATTGTTCGCCGGTTAAAGGCGTTTACAAGGGGCCTTCAAACCACAGGCTGGAAGTTGCGGTATCTGTTGATGATGAAAACGTACTGAACAATAACGATATCCAGATCAATGAAGCCCATATAACCAGCATCGTAGCCGATTCGCCAAAAAACAGCTACCAAAGGTATATGGAGATCATGCAACAGCAGCAACAACAACAGCAGTAGCAGTGGGCAGTAGGCAGTTGGCAATGGGCAGTGGGCAGTGGGCAGTGGGCAGTTTGCAGTTGGCGGTTCGGATTGGGCAGTTTGACGGGGACAGTTTGCCGTTTTAAGTCCCTTGGGGAGGGTTTCACTTTAGTTATTTATAGGTGTTCATGAAGTCTTCACCTTTTCGGTGAGGCTAAAAAGCAGAGGCCAGGTGCAATTGCCGCCTTGGGGCGGGTAGGGTGGGGTTTATATGCTATGTAAGCCGGCAAGGGTTGTCAGATAAGTTATTTAAGTTTCATCTGCGCAAAATAAGGATGATCCGGGTTTACAATTAATTCCCGGCGGTAGGGGTGAATGATAACGTCCATATCTTCAAGCGGTATTGCACCAAGCAGGGGTTCATTGTCTCCGGGCAGCACCATGGCGTCAACAGAACACCTGCGATTTTTAAACCTTACCTCTAAAGGGCCAACCACGTTATATTCAACAATATGGCCATTTGCCAATTGCCCCAAACGTTGTTCAAGTACCGGTAGCTGTAATTGTTCCTGTATGCTTTCGTTAATACACATATAAACACTGCCGGTATCAACCAGCATGTTTACGGGCATTCTTTTGACTTCATCTTCGCCAATAATATGGCGCCTGGCAAGCACCAGGTCTTCACCGTTGATCAGTTCTATTTCAGCATAAATTAAATCCATACAATTCAGTAAAGCTCAAAGGTGAAAATACCTGTTCGAATAAACCCTTTTCTTAAAGTCTTTCGGACTTTCGGTCTTTTCCGACTTTCGGACTTCTTCACAACTCCCTCACATCTTTTTCACTTCGGCCAACAGCGTGTCAACATCAGGCACTTTTTCGTAAGCTTTTAGCAGTTTGCCGTTTTTATTATAAAGGGCAATATAGGGGGTGGTATGCACATTGTAATATTGCTGAACTTTATATGGAGGGGATTCGGTACCTACTGTAAAATTGGGATATTTCTTCAGATCAAAATCGCGGTAGAAAACCTGTATAGCTTTCAATTGCAGCACAAATGTGATCATCACCACCTGTATGTTTTTAAATGCCTTCATTTTGGGTTTTAAATCATACATTAAATGCTGGCAATGGCTGCAATCAGGCGAAAAATAGATAACCATTACAGGTTTGTTCTTTTTTAAATTAGCCGGCGTTATATAAACACTGTCAGTATTTAGTATGTGGTACGGCGGAATATGCGGCGGCGGTACATAAGTTTGTATTTGCGCATTGCTGCAACCCGCAGCGATGATAAGGCCGAATAAAAAGAGCAGTTTCTTCATAAATTTAATATTTGCAATACCTGAATAGGGCATTTTACTTTTTTTTTAAGCCTCAAGCAATTCCAGCTGCCAGGCAATGTGTTCTTCTGTTATCGGGTATAACGCGTTATTGCGTACAGTATGATAAACCGACTCAAATAAACCGCTATAGTTGCCCTTCGGCGGCGTAAGGTACGTTACATTTCTTTTATTATCAATATCCATTATCACCAGTTTGCCGTCGCTGCCGTCGGGTTCTATCCCGTAACCTGCATCTGTGGGCAAAATGCCGGCATCAAGCTGGGCTTCCTGTACATCGCACCTGTCTTTTACAAAACTGCCGGACGTGCCATGTATAGTAAAACCGGGCAACACTTCGGCAATAAGGAGGCCTGCGGTCAGATAAACATTCAACTGGTTGGGGTATTTTAAATGATAATTGAAATAATCGGGCACTTCTGATCCTTCGCGGTAGATCCCGGTAGTTTTGGTAAAACTGAGCGGTTTGCCAAACAGGCAGATCGCGTTATCAATAAGGTGCGCCCCTAAATCATACACCAGGCCATTGGCTGGCGCCGATGCCTTTTCTTTAAACAATTTAGGGCTGAGCGCCCGTTTATACCTGTCCATTCTGAAATAAACCTCTATCAGCTGCCCCAGTTTTCCGCTTTCAATAACATCCTTCGCCTGTAAAAAGCCGCTGTCCCAGCGCCGGTTTTGGTAGAGCATCAAATGCCGGTTTGCTTTCCGGGCGGTATCAAACATTATTTTTACTTCGGCGCTGGTTGCAGCAGCCGGTTTTTCGAGCAATACGTGTTTGCCTGCGTTCAGCGCTTGTATGGTGAAATCAAAATGGGTGTCATTGGGCGTATTTATTACTATCAGCTCAATTTCATTATCGCTTAATAATTCATCGATGCTGTTATAGCTGAGCACATCCGGGTAACGCAGCCCGGCTTTTTTTTCGTGACGCTCAACTACCGCTTTAAGCTTAAAGCCCGGGTTAGTGGTTAAAAACGGCGCATGAAATATCCGTCCGGACATTCCATAGGCCATAAGGCCGGTTATGATTGGTTTTGACATATGTTTTTCTACTTTGGTATTGTTTGCAAATAAAAGATTGTTTTTTTAGAATCCGTTCTGAAATAATTATAAAAAATGTAGAGACGCGATGCATCGCGTCTCCCATATGCAATTTGAAATGCGCGGTTTGAGACGCGATGCATCGCGTCTCTACCAACCTGCATTCAATAAATAATCATACAACAAATATAGGTTGCTGGTTCTATACAGATTGTCAAATATTAAAATCCCCAAAATCAATCCTTACTCCCAATCGGGCTCCCATCCGGCATAACTAATGACGGTGCCGGCTTAAATAGCGCCGGGTTTTTCTCAAACGCATCAATTTGTGATAAGCCGAATAATAAATTGGCTTTTTGATTTTCTCTGTTAAGGTCCATTGTACTTTGTGTTTTGAACGGATCACCTTGAATACTTCCGTCTTTATTAACTTGTGTCATAAGTAATGCAATTTGCATCCATTTCTTCAATCCATCTATTTCCATCAGGGCAATACCCTTTACACTTTCGGGTGCTTCATTTGTAGCCGCGAGGCTTAAAAGCTGTTTTACAACCAACCCGTTCACTATGCGCTGTAATTCTCCTTTGTAACCTGTTTGCTGCGGGGCCTTCCAGGTTTGGGTAATCAGTTTGTCCAGCACCGGGATGAGGCCGGGTTGTGCGTTATCCCTTGCCTGGTATTCAACCAGGCGGGCTGCCCGTTCGGGGTTGAGCATAAATTCAAGCGTAGTACCCGCAGCCGATTCAGCAGCGCCAATCGGGTCGAAAGTAAGGCCTGTCCGCGATTTAAATAATTCCCTTGTGCGCGGGTAACCATCCGGCCGGGGCGGTATTTTTTCGATCAGTTTTTCGGGCAAGGCCAGGGCATCGGGGCTGATGGTAGCCATCAGCTCATCAAAAGCTTTCCACTGTTCTGCAGGGCTGATAAATTTGGTGGTGGTTTGCCCGTCGTTTTTAACGGCATAAGTATAATATAAGCCGCCCAGCATTTTCGAGGTAGCCTCAACCTGGTAACGGTGCAATAGGTAAACCGGTACTAAAACCTCTTCCAGCATAGCCATCGGCGCATCCTGCCTGATGGCTTTTTCCGAGAAATTATCCAGGAGTTTTTTTCTGATAACCATCAGCCGGTGTAATTCGTCAGCGGCATTTGTGCCGTTATCCCATAAATGCGCCAGCGGGTGCGCCCCTCCCGCGGGACGGGCATCTTCATCCGTAACATAAAAATAACCTTGTTTTAAAGTCTCAGTTATGGTGGCTTTTAAAGCTTCGTCCTCATTTGTCCCTGCGGGGAAATCCTGGTAGCCATATAAAATTGCGCGCGTATCCCAACCGCCAATTTCGGTGGTGTAGGCTCTGGAGAGATCGGCGGTACCATCGGCGTTTAACCCGATCAAAGGCGAGGGATAATCCATCACCGAAGCCCGGCTGTTTACACTCGCGGCGAAATTATGCTGCAGGCCTAAAGTATGACCAACCTCGTGGGCCGCCAGCTGATGCAGGCGGGCAATAGCCAGTTTCATCATTTTGTCGCTCACAGGTTTGCCGTCTTCGTAAGGCTGAACCAGGCCTTCGGCAATCAAAAAATCCTGTCTGTCGCGCAGGGAGCCTAAAGATACCTGCCCCTTAATGATTTCCCCTGTACGCGGGTCGGTAATCGATTCCCCATACGACCATCCCCGGGTTGAACGGTGTACCCATTGGATAATATTATACCTGATGTCCATAGGGTCGGCGTCTTCGGGCAGTAACTTTACCTGGAAAGCGTTTTTGTATCCGGCCGCTTCAAATGCCTTATTCCACCAGGAGGCGCCTTCGATCAACGCTGTTCGTACAGGTTCGGGCGCGCCGCGGTCAACATAATAAATAATGGGTGCAACCGGCTCACTCATCGCTGCCGCTGGATCTTTCTTTTCGAGCCGGTGGCGGGTAATAAAATGTTTTACAATGGGTTGGTCAATCGGGGTGGCATAATCCATAAAGCTGTTATCATAAAACCCGGAGCGGGGATCGAACTTGCGGGGTTTGTAATTATTATCCGGCAGCTTAATAAAAGATTGGTGCATCCTTACCGTTACAGCGTTAGGATCGGGCGTAACAGAGCTGATCTCTGCGCCTTTGGCCTTGCCGGTTAATGTTATGATAGCTTCAAACTCGGAGTTGTCAGGAAAGTTTTTGGTATTAGCCAGGTAAACGGCCGACCGTGTTTCATCCGCCGTAAAATTACCCTGGTTATTCCCGTTCAGCTTGTCGGCGATATTATGGCTGTCGCGGAGTAAAAAGGGAGTAAGGTCTACTAAAACTTTGCCGCTATCCTGTGCCAGGGCTGTAAAGCCCCATATAACAGATTGGGCAAACGCTTCTTCAACAGATTTTCGCTCATCGGCATTATTGCTAACTGCACGATAGGCATAATTGGGCTGTACCAGTAAAACTTTAGGACCACTTTTAATAAATTTTACAATGCGGCTACCTCCAATTTGCCCTCGGTCTAAACCCAGGTCGTTTGAGCCTACACCTGCGGGAAGGGAATTTACATATAGAAATTCTGTATTAAATTTATCAACTTCCAACAATACGTGGCCTGTTTTTTCGTCCCAATAAAAGTTATAGTAACCGGCATATTTGGTTAGCCCCTGGGTTTTCGATTCAATATCACTTGCTTTTTGCCCTTTTACGGCAGAAAAAAAGTGAATTAATAAAAGTAAAAACAAATAATTTTTTTTCATGTTAGACTGTTGGAATGTTCAGTCTAAAATATTACTTTTAATTAATATTTAACCAAAAAGTGGTGGCCTGATTAATAAAATAATTAAACTAAACCAACATTTACCATTTTATCAAAAAGATTCTGTGTATTTTTAATAAGATTATAACCTTTTAATTTTTGGTTGCGTATAAAGCAACATCAGTTTAAGTGATCTATATATGAACTTTAATAGCAGACCCGTTAGTGTATTACTTGTTGACGATGATGAAATAAACAACTTCATCTCAATAAAATTAATAAAGAAAGCCTTAGTAAATACGGAGATTATGGCCTGCCTTAACGGTAAATTCGCTATAGATCAATTGGTTGAGATCCAAAGAAACGAGCCCGCAAAAATGCCGGACTATATCTTACTTGATATAAACATGCCTATTATGAACGGGTGGGAGTTTTTGGATGAGTACAGCCGTTTAAATATCGACCCCCAGGGCAAAACCAAAATTTATATCATTTCATCTTCCGTTTTCAGTAACGATATCAATAAAGCCAGGTCATATCCCCTGGTTAAAGATTTTATCTCCAAACCCCTTAACGTTGATAAAATAGTTGAACTTTTTAGAGTTGAAGACCCTGCTTAAGCCGGTACAACCTTAAAATTATCGTCCTGGTAAATTACATTACCAATACTTAAAGATTTCGCGTGATAAAATAAACATGTCCAGCCTTCTTCAGCTGCCTGTTTTCCGTATTCTTCGCGTAGTTGCATTGCTTTACGCCCGTCAAAATCATATTTTGCAATAAATTTTCTGATGAGCTGTTCAGGTTCCGGCAGTTCATCGCCACCGAAGAAACATTTTTTTCCATCGCTTTCAATCCGGAAAACCTGGTGAAAAGGGGAGTGGCCGCCTGATAATTCATAACTGATGCCGGGTTGCAATATGCCGTTCCCATCTACAAAATTCAGGTTGGCCGAATCAAGCAAAGCCTCGAAAATTTCTTTATGATAAGATGATGAGCTGCCGGCCATTGCTTTTTCCCATTCCTTTTTCTGGATAACATGTTCCGCCCTTCTGAAACTGGCCTGCAATTTACCGTTGCGCTCCACAACCAGGCCGCCCGAATGGTCATAATGCAGGTGCGACATTAAAACCAGGCTCACATCCTCCGGCTCAAAACCGGCATTGCGGACATGCTTATGTATAATTAATTCACCATGGGCATCTTTATAGCCAAGCCCGGTATCCAGCAGGATCAGATCGTCAGCTGTTTGAACAAGAAAGGGGTTTACATGGATAAATATGGAACCCGGCCTTTCCCTGAAATTATCAGTTTCGGGATTAAAAGGGATAAATTTTTTGGTAGCATCAACCGAATACGAGCCCTCTTTTAAAGCAAAAATTTTCATTAATATTTTATTCTTTTATTCAACAATAAGAACCAAGAGCCAAGAATCAAGAGCCAAGATAAAATTAAAGATCAAGCCCTTAAAGGTGCCGAACCGCCTGTCTGTCTTAAATTGTTGGATTTATAAAATCTGACAATTTTTTCTTGACTCTTGGCTCTTGATTCTTGACTCTTCTTTCAACCCGCGCGATTCACCTTTCACTATTCACCAATTCATTCTATATTTACTGGTTCAAGATCCAAAGATATGAATAAACGGTGGGCAATACGGGAAAATGCTGATGAAGAGGAGGTAAGGACCCTGGCCGCCGCGCTTAATATCGATGAAGTTTTAAGCGGGTTGCTGATAAGCAGGGGGATAAAGACATTTGAGGAAGCAAAGCTTTTTTTTCGCCCCGATGAACTGCACCTGCACGATCCCTTCCTGATGGCTGATATGGAAAAAGCTGTGCTGAGGATAGAAGCCGCCATTGCCGCCGGAGAAAAGATCCTGATTTTTGGGGACTATGACGTGGATGGAACTACAGCAGTTTCAGTTGTTTACAGCTTCTTTAAAAAGCTTTATGACGCACTTGAATACTATATTCCCGATCGCTATAAAGAAGGGTACGGCATTTCAACACAGGGAATAGATTATGCTGCTGAAAATGATTTTAAGCTCATTATTGCTCTGGATTGCGGGATAAAATCAGTTGATAAAATTGCCTATGCCAATACAAAAGGTGTTGATTTTATTATCTGCGACCACCACCTGCCCGGCGCGGAATTGCCTGCCGCAGTGGCTGTTCTTGATCCCAAACGCGCTGATTGTGAATACCCGTATAAGGAATTATCGGGCTGCGGTATAGGTTTTAAACTGATCCAGGCTTATGCCGAAAAAAACGATATTCCCTTTGAAGAGGTTAGCTGTTATATCGACCTCGCAGCCATCAGCATTGCATGCGATATTGTGCATATTACCGGCGAAAACCGTGTATTGGCCCACCTTGGCTTGCAAAAAATAAATTCAAATCCATGCGTCGGCGTTAAAACGCTGATGGAAGTTGCCGGGAGGGGTACCTATTATACCATATCCGACGTGGTTTTCCTGCTTGGCCCGCGGATCAATGCCGCCGGGCGTATGGATGATGCCAAACATGCTGTTGAATTATTGATAGCCACTGATGAAGTAACGGCCAAAGAAAAAAGCTGGTCAATAAACGTAAAAAATACTGAGCGCAAAGGGCACGATCTTTCCATAACCGATGAAGCCCTGAGTATTATCGATAATGACGAAGAACTGATCAGCCGGAAATCGACAGTAGTATTTAACGAGCATTGGCACAAAGGCGTTATCGGTATCGTAGCCTCGCGCTTAACCGAAAAATATTACCGCCCTACCATCGTTTTAACCCGCTCCAACCTGCCTGCCGGACAGGCAGGCGGGCAGGTGGCAGGTTCGGCAAGGTCGGTTGTTGGTTATGATTTGTACGAGGCGTTATGCGGCTGCAGCGATTTGCTGATCCAGTTTGGAGGGCATCGTTATGCCGCCGGGCTGACTATGCATCCCGAAAATGTGGAGGCATTTAAAAATCGGTTTGAAGACGTAGTAAGCGCCACCATAAAACCGGAACAATTAATACAGCAGATACAGATTGACGCAGAATTACGTTTAAGCCAGGTGGAACCCAAGTTTTTCAGGATCTTAAACCAGTTTGCACCCTTCGGGCCCGAGAACATGGCGCCTGTTTTCATAAGTAAAAATGTGTATGTTAGCGGCATTGCTGGCTTAGTGGGGAGCAACCACGTAAAAATGACGGTAATGCAGGAAGATTCGCCGGGTTTTAGCTGTATCGCTTTTAACCAGGCCGAATATCTTAGCCAGTTGAACGGTGGCGCCCGTTTCGATATTTGTTATGCAATTGAAGAAAATATCTGGCAGGAAAGACGTTCTATCCAGTTGAATATAAAAGGGATACGGTTTAGAGATTAGAGTGGTTTTTGCCTCACCCTGCCCTCTCCAAAGGAGAGGGTTCTTAGAAAAAGAGTGAAGTTAAAGTCCTCTCCTTTGGAGAGGATTTAGGTGAGGCTAAAATCATGGTTCATAACATAATCGGTGCAATCATAATATAATCGGTGAAATCAAATAAATAAAGTAGTGATTTTAAGAGCAGAAAATTTATTAAAAAAATACAAACAACGGACCGTAGTAAACGATGTGTCGTTCAATGTTGAGCAGGGTGAGATTGTGGGGTTGCTTGGGCCGAACGGTGCCGGGAAAACTACTTCGTTTTATATGATCGTAGGACTGATTAAACCCAACGAGGGCCAGATATTTTTGGATGATGAGAACATTACCCACGACCCAATGTATCGCAGGGCGCAAAAAGGCATTGGTTACCTGGCTCAGGAAGCATCGGTTTTCCGCAAGCTTTCAGTTGAGGATAATATAAAAGCAGTGCTCGAAATGGGTGATATGACCAAAGAAAGGCAGCAGGAAAAACTGGAACAGCTGATAGATGAATTCAGCCTTCACAAAGTACGCCGCAACCGGGGTGACCTGCTATCGGGCGGTGAGCGCAGGCGAACAGAAATTGCAAGGGCATTGGCAGCGGAACCAAATTTTATATTGCTGGATGAACCCTTTGCCGGTGTTGACCCTATCGCGGTTGAAGAAATACAGGCCATGGTAGCTAAATTAAAACACCGTAATATTGGTATTTTAATTACCGACCACAATGTGCAGGAAACGCTGTCGATCACCGACAGGGCCTACCTGCTTTTTGAAGGCAAAATATTAGAATCTGGCGAACCTGAAGTGCTGGCTGCCAATGAAATGGTGAGAAAAGTTTACCTTGGCGCTAACTTTGTTTTAAAACGGAAAGTTTTTGCTCAAACCTAAATAATGCTATCGGAATATGACCATTTTTAACTCTGTATTTACCTGGTTTATGAAAAAGCGTATCCACCAGATAGAGCTTTTTATGAAATACCCGAATGAAGTGCAGGAGGAGTGGTTTGAACAGCTCATATCCGGCGCAGAAAATACAGAGTGGGGCCGTAAATACGGGTATAAAAGCATCACCCACCTCGAACAGTTTAAAGAACGTGTACCGATACAAACCTACGATACGCTGAAACCTTATATAGAGCGGATGCTGAAGGGCGAGCAAAATGTGCTATGGCCGTCAGAGATCCGCTGGTTCGCCAAATCATCAGGCACCACCAGCGACCGCAGCAAATACATCCCCGTAAGCGAAGAAGCATTAGAAGAATGCCATTTTAAAGGCGGTAAGGACCTGCTTACCATTTACTTCAACAATCAGCCGAATTCCAAAATGTTTACCGGGAAAATACTGACCCTTGGGGGCAGTCACCAGGTGAGCGAGTTGAGTCCTGATACTTCATTTGGCGATCTTTCAGCGGTGCTGATGAAAAACCTGCCGCTTTGGGCTGAGTTTCACCGCACCCCGCACATGGATATTGCCCTGCTGGAAGATTTTGAAGAAAAGATAGAGAAAATGGCTTATGCCACCAAAGATGTTAACGTGACCAGTCTTGGTGGCGTACCCACCTGGAATATCCTGCTGTTTAAACGCATACTGGAGATCACCGGCAAAAAAAACCTGCTGGAAGTTTGGCCGAACCTGGAGATGTATTTTCACGGCGCGGTGAATTTTACGCCTTACCGCGAGCAATTTAAAAAGCTGATCCCCAGTGATGAGATGTATTACCTCGAAAGCTATAATGCTTCCGAAGGCTTTTTTGGCATTCAGGATACCCGGGAACCCGGCGAAATGCTGCTGATGCTGGATTATGGCATTTTTTACGAGTTTTTACCCTTAGAGGACCTCCATACGGAAAACCCAAACACGCTTACCCTTGATGAAGTGGTTTTGGACAAAAATTATGCACTGATCATCAGCACCAATGCCGGCCTTTGGCGGTACATGATAGGCGATACCGTGCGGTTTACCTCCCTGTCACCGTTCCGCATCCAGATTACCGGGCGGACGAAACATTTTATCAACGCCTTTGGCGAGGAGGTGATTATCGACAATGCCGAGCGCGCCCTCGACGAAGCCTGCCAGCAAACAGGCGCCATCATCCGCGAATATACCGCCGCCCCCGTTTATTTTAACGGCGACGAAAGCGGCGCCCATGAATGGATCATTGAGTTTGAAAAAAAGCCCGCCGAATTTGAACGTTTTGTGGACCTGCTGGATGAAACCCTCCGCCGCATCAACTCCGACTACGATGCCAAACGCTTTAAAGACATGGCCCTGCGCCGCCCTATAGTCCGCCGCGCCCCCGAAGGCACTTTCTTTAACTGGATGAAAGAAAGAGGTAAAATAGGCGGGCAACATAAAGTCCCCCGCCTTGCAAATGACCGGGAGTACGTGGATAGTATTTTGAAGGTGATGGAGTTGGTGAGTAATTATTGAATTAGTGATTTAGTGAATTGTGGAATTGGCGAATTATTGAATTAATAATCAGGGTTGTAACCACCGTCGTTGCGGATGGTGAAATTTGGAAAATTCTTAAGGCGATGGAAATTAAAAAATCATGTCTTTTCGACGAGGAACGAGGAGAAAACTTTTCGAACATATTAATTTTTACGTTTTGCATTAAAGATAAAGGCAGCGAATTTGCTACTAGTTGACTAACTTCCTGAAGTCTGAATTCTTTGAGAACGGCTTAAACTTCAGCGGAGCACGAGTGAGCCGCCTGTTTTGGCCGGCGCGGCACAATTGCGCTTGAAGGGATACTCTATATCCGCAGTCGGCTACTACAGGGCCAACAAAGCGGTGCCAAATCTTTACCCGGATTTTGTTGACGTGGAATCTATCTTTTCAAGTGGAATCTATCTTTTCAATATTAAATTTGAAACCCACCATCTAAGCCTCCAGAACCACACCCATTCACCGTTTAATTTCGATTCTCCGAATTCTGCGCACTTTCTGAAAATATAATTAAAATTTTCATAAAAGTCATTGCCTTCACTTTTAGTCTTTAAGTATTCGCCAATTGCTAAGTTGTTGTGAGCAGTTCGAATATACCAATCAAATGAATCGTATATATCTTGAATATTGATAAATCCTTTTTTTTCAAATTTTCCTATATCTTCGAAATATCCCAAAAAATCGTCTATTTCGTAGCATGTATATGTACGCCTTATTGAATCCTCTTTAACGAGAGCTTTGTCGATTGGTAACTGTTTAAATTTTTCCTGATTAACTTCAAAATAGGGGAATAACCATGATTCAGGCTCGTTGTCGTATTTAATTTTTTTTTCTTTAAATTCAAGGCAATCACAATCACAAAGTTGAATAAAGTTTCGGTTCAATGGATTAAAAAAACCGGAAGTAAATCTTATAAGAAAATCCGCTTTTGATATTCTTTTAAGCCCCCTAAGCTGGGACCAACCTATATAGCACAATAAAAATGTGCCGAGTGTCAAAAAGAATGTCCATACTGAAGTCCAGTCGGTGGATTTAACTAGTTCAGCACGTTCAGATACGAGAGTAAAGAGGTTGACCATTGGCTACTTAGTTAAAAAA
>JBIOHE010000065.1:0-16047 GCA_044448725.1 Sphingobacteriales bacterium
CTACCCTATTAATCGAGTAGGAAGTAAGGGAGTAGTTCTCCCTTACCGTCCTCTCACACCACCGTACGTGCCGTTCGGCATACGGCGGTTTGTCAGAATATAGATAACTGATGTTTAGTTTTCCAGAAGTATCTGTTCTCAAATCCAGTGTAGCCCTGTTTGGTGAAGTATAATTTATTCAATGTGGTAAGCAATATGGGGCTATGGGCCACCCTACAGTATCCCTTGCTGCTATTTCCCCATTCGTAGGCCTTGCCTTTCTTCACCCCAAGTTTTATCAGCCGCTTCACCCTTGCTTTTGGTAGCTTCCACTGCTTCCATGTACATATACGCAAACGGGTTCGCACCAGTTCATCCAGCATTCGCATCTGCGATTTTGCCTTGGCTATCCAAAAATAGTTTATCCAGCCTACGATGGCCATTTCCAGTTTCCTGATCTTTTCGGCGAGCGGAACCGGTTGATTCCGTTGCGTGTTTAGCCGGATTTTATCCTGAATCCGTTTTACCGTCATGCTTGATAACCGGATTTCCCATTTCTCCTTACTGCGATAGAAAGAAAAGCCTAAAAGCGTACTTTTCGTTGGGGTGCTGACGTTCGTCTTTACCCTGTTCACCTTTAGTTTAAGCTCTTTTTCTATGTACAAGATAATGCTGCGCTCTACCCGATTAGCTGATTTCCAGTTGCTCAGATAGATACTACAGTCGTCGGCGTATCGCACAAAGCTATGCCCCCGGCTTGCCAGCTCCTTATCCAGTTCATCCAACATGATGTTGGAGAGTAGTGGGCTAAGCGGCGAACCCTGTGGCGTTCCCTCCGAGCGCGGGCTTGACACGCCGCCTTCCATGATGCCGCTGCGCAAATAGCTGCCGATTAACGCAAGCACGCGTTTATCTTTTATCTTTCTTGCCAGCAATCCCATGAGCTTGTCGTGGTTTACCCGGTCGAAGAACTTCTCCAGATCCAACTCTACTATCCTTATTTTACCTTCATTTAAGTATTCCTGTGCCCGGATGACCGCCTGACGGGCGTTCCTTCCCGGCCTGAAACCATAACTTGAATTGGAAAACTCTGGCTCGTATTGTGGACTTAGCCATTGACTGATGGCCTGTTGAAGAAGCCTGTCGATTACCGTTGGTATGCCTAACATCCGGCAGCCGCCTGTTGGTTTGGGGATTTCTACTTTCCGTACCGGGCTTGGTTTGTAACTGCTTTCTAAAATACTTGTTTTGAGCGAACGCCAGTACTCGTTCAGGTAGTCGCGAAGTTCATCGGTCTGCATACCGTCAACCCCACCGGCGCCCTTGTTGCTCATTACTTGTTTCAGCGCCTTGCTGATGTTCCTGTAATCAAGTATTTCTTCCAGCATACTCTTGAAAAAAAAACATTTGTTTCCGGCTTCCGGCCGCCTTGTTCGCATGTGTCACCTCAACTCCTCCTGCATTTTACTTTCGACTTCCGGCCTATCCTCCTGCAGGCAGTTCACTTATGGGGTTCCGTTGTTAGCGGTGACGACACAGAGCCATCAGCGTCGTGGCCTATTCTAACATGCAGTCCTTCATCCGTCTGTGAGGCCTCCGCCTTGGCCATTCTTTGGTTTGCGGCTCGTTCCGGGACTAATATGACTTTTGCTGACTTCTGCGCTATACGATCCCGTCGTTACGCAGACCTCCCAGGGTAAGCGTGTCCGCTTTCCGTTCATGTAGCCTCTGCATTTACGTTATAGTATTCTGTACAGTGTCGGGCTTTTGCTTCTTGTGCAGCATCACCCATACTATCCCGCCTGATATGCAGTTTCTGTTCGTAGGCCCGAACGTTTGCCGCCGGCTTCTTTCGGATTCGTGGTCGCCCACGAACTCCTTGCCTTTAGCTAAGGCTTCACACTGTAATGCGCCTTCGGGACTTGCACCCTATAGCTGACTCACATGCCTGGCACACACAACAAAGCCCGACACTTTCGTATCAGGCTTTGTACTCAGAGCGGGAATCGAACCCGCACTCCGTTTACGGGAACAGGATTTTAAGTCCTGCGTGTCTACCAGTTCCACCATCTGAGCATGGTCTTTCGTTAATCGGGGTCTTGCACCCGGACAGGAATTTAATCCCTTTAACAATAAATCCCTTCTTGTGGAAGGGATTTGAGCGAAAGACGAGATTCGAACTCGCGACCCCGACCTTGGCAAGGTCGTGCTCTACCAACTGAGCTACTTTCGCATTTTTAAGAACTCCGCTTTGCTATCGTTGCCGTTTCGTTTAGCGGAGTGCAAATATAGACAGAAATGGATATTTTGCAAAGTATAAATTTATTTTTTTTGTTTTTTGGGTTGCCGGGCGGTTGATTGGGTTGGACTGGGTTGATTAAGTTATTGAGCGCTAAAGGTTTAATTTCACTAAAAACGTCCGTATTTTTAAAAAAAAGGGGATCAAACTTCCGAAGTTTTGAAAACTTCGGAAGTTCCGGGAGTTTTGCACACATGATTAAGCCACCAATTCCCGCAAAACATCGGCAATAAGATCGTTTTCATAGCCGCGGCCCATTGCATATTGTTGTAATTTGTATTTCCTTTTATAGGGGTCCTTCTCGTTTAAAACACTATTCTTTTTTGTGAGCACCTTTTCCAGCATCCTTATATACTCATCGCCGGGGATGGTTTGCAGGGCTTTTTTTATCAAAACATCGGGCACCTGTTTAAATTTAAGGCCCTGTTTTATTTTGAGCCTCCCCCACCCTTTCTGCCTGAACTTCCCCATCGCGTAAGCCTTTGAAAAACGCTCTTCATTCAAAAAATTACTGCCAATAAGGTTACTGATTATGTTTTCAACGGCTGTTTTATGCAGGCCCCATTCGTACAATTTATCCCTTACCTCCTGCTGCGAACGATCCTGGTAGGCACAATAATTTTCGGCTTTGGCATTGGCAGCCTTTTCATCGGTGACTTTATTTGTTTTTTGGCTGTCCATTAAAAGTCAAAAATCGTTAAAAATTCTTCTATTGACAGAAATATAAGCAAATTCGTGCCATGCCCAGTAATCAATACCTCATATCGGAAGTTCAGCGGGTTATTAAAGCCGGCGGAAATATCGTTAAGAACTATGCTGTCAGTACTTTACTAACGGATAGCCGCCGTATCAGCAATGCGCCTGCGGGCTTATTTTTCGCGCTAAGCGGCAGGCGCAACGGTCACGAGTTTATTGCCGAGGCTTATGCTGCGGGGGTGCGCAATTTCGTGGTAAAACAGGGGCCTGCGATGATATTGCCCGAAGCCAATTTTTTAATTGTTGATGATGTGCTCGCTGCCCTGCAAACGCTTGCCGCATATCACCGCAGTCTTTTTAACCTGGAGGTGATCGGCATTACGGGCAGCAATGGCAAAACTATTGTTAAAGAATGGCTGTACCAGCTGCTCTCGATAGATAAAAACATAGTACGTAACCCTAAAAGTTATAACTCGCAGATCGGTGTGCCATTATCAGTTTGGCAAATCAATCAAAAAAATGACCTGGGCATTTTTGAGGCAGGGATCTCCACCACGGGCGAAATGGAAAGGCTCGAAGCAATCATAAAACCTTCAATCGGGATTTTAACCCATATTGGCACGGCGCATGACGAGGGCTTTGCCAACCGGCGGCAAAAAGTGCTGGAAAAGCTTATCCTCTTTAAAAACTGCAGCCTGCTTATTCATAATTACGACCAGTTAACAGATTTTAAGGACGATATCCCTGTAGAAAACTGTTTTACCTGGAGCACCCAATTTAAACAGGCCGACCTTTATGTTTTCAGCGGGACGGTGATCACTCATAATTATTATTTGCGGGCCAGGTTCAGGGGGCGCGACATTGAATGCCTCATCCCCTTTTTCGATGAAGCTTCCATTGAAAATGCCATTGTATGCTGGGCCACACTGCTCGCTCTCGGCTATAGTGCTGTTGAAGCAGATATAAGGCTGGAGCATTTAAGCCCGGTCAGCATGCGGCTTGAGCTGAAAACCGGGGTCAATGATTGCTCAGTGATTGATGATTCATATAATTCGGATGTGCAGTCGCTGGAGATAGCGTTGAATTTTTTAAGCCAGCAAAATCAGCATGATAAAAAAACGCTGATCCTGTCGGATATTTTTCAGTCGGGTTTGCAGCCTGATGTTTTGTACAAACAGGTAGCGGAAATGATCAGGGCAAAAAAGATCGACAAATTTGTAGGCATCGGTCAGGCATTAAGCAGCCACCGCGACCTTTTTGCAGTGCCCGAACAGCACTTTTTCCAGGATACCCCTGCAATGCTGCAACAACTGCGAAAGCTTAATTTTAAAGAAGAAACCATCCTGATAAAGGGTTCGCGCAGCTTTGAGTTTGAACGGATCAGTCGTGCCCTGGTGCAAAAAGCCCATGAAACGGTGATGGAGATTAACCTGAACGCCTTGCTCAATAATCTTAACTTTTACCGCTCCAAGCTAAATCCCGGCGTAAAGGTGATGGCGATGGTAAAGGCATTCTCTTATGGCAGCGGGTCCTTTGAAGTAGCCAATATACTCCAATACAATAAGGTTGATTACCTTGCCGTGGCCTATATTGACGAAGGCATTGCCCTCCGGAAAAGCGGTATTACCCTGCCTATTATGGTACTTAACCCCGAAACATCGGCCTTCGACAAGTTGACGGAGTATAAACTGGAGCCGGTTATTTACAGCTTTGGCCTTTTTGATGATTATATCAAATACGCGCAGGACCGGAATGTGCTGAACTACCCTATCCACCTGAAAATTGATACCGGCATGCACCGCCTGGGTTTTGAAAACCATGAAGTGGAAACTTTATGCGACTTGCTGGAGAAAAACCATTATATCCTTGTAAAATCAGTTTTTTCGCATTTGGTGGGAAGTGAGGCCGCCCTGCATGACGATTTTACATTAAAACAGATCAGCAATTTCGAAAAGGCTTTCAAGCAAATAGAACTGACCCTGGGTTATAAGGTGATTAAGCATATTTGCAATACCTCGGGCATTGTGCGCTGGCCCGATGCGCAATATGATATGGTGCGGCTTGGCATAGGCCTGTACGGTATAGACGCGGCAACCCCTGCCGATGATAATGCCCTGCAACCAATTGCAAGCTTAAAGACAAGCATATCGCAGATAAAAAAAATACGGGCCGGGGACACGATCAGCTATAGCCGGAGCGGTCGTTTAGTCAGGGGCGGAAAAATAGCTACCGTGCGGATCGGGTATGCTGACGGCTATTTGCGTGTTTTTGGCAATGGCGTCGGCAAAATGCTGGTTAAGGGCAAACTGGCGCCAACTGTAGGTAATATTACCATGGATACGTGTATGCTTGATGTAAGCGGTATTGATATTAGAGAAGGCGATGAGGTGATTATTTTTAATGAACAGCTAAGGATCGAGACGCTTGCCGAACAAGCCGGTACCATTCCGTATGAAATATTAACAAATATTTCGGCAAGGGTAAAAAGAGTGTACTTTTATGAATAGAAAGGATCAGCGATGAAACGAATAGCAAGGGCTCTGTTAAATTATTTTGTTAAAGGGTTATTAATAGTTGTGCCGCTGGGCGCGGCCTTCTTTTTAATCTTCTGGCTTGTAAAAAGCCTTGACAGCGCACTCAATTTGAGCGGTTTTATACTTTCAACGAAATCAGGGAAGCCGCTGTATATTCCCGGCCTTGGAATTGTAAATGTAATTGTAGTGATCCTGATTGCCGGGATTTTGGTTACCAATGTAATCACCGACCCTATAAAACGCTGGTTTAACCGCTGGATCAACCGTTTACCCCTCTTCAAATTCCTGTATTCGTCAATAAAAGACCTCACCGAAGCTTTTGTAGGAGAGGAAAAGAAATTTAATGAGGCGGTTATTGTAGAAGTGAATGAATTTGGTTTAAAAAAAATCGGGTTTATCGTACAAAAAGACCTGTCATCATTAAACTTGCCCGGCGAAGTGGCGGTTTATTTTCCATTCTCGTATTCCTTTGCCGGGCAGGTGGTTATCATTGCTGCCGATAAGGTAAAGCCAATTGACAAGAGCGCGGCGAATATGATGAAATTTGTAATTTCCGGCGGTGTTAGTGGGTTGGATTGATTGGGGCATTGGGTCATTAATCATTGGTCATTCAATGTCGTTTACTTAAGGGAGATACCTGTTTTTTTCAATCGTTATTTCGCTTTAGGTCCGCAAAAACTTCTGTGCCGTTAAAGCACTGATGCCCATGTGCCTCAAACTTGTTGCGTTTCGCAACACATGCAACACCCTGCAACAAAGCGCTATGCTATTGATAATTAATGACTTAACTACTGACAAATTTTGTCAGTGACAAAAACTTGTCAGTAGTTTTGCAAGCATCGCCACTGTAGGTTATAACAAGAGTACCAGGATGGGTTGTTAAGTAAACGACATTGATTAGTCATTAGGTCATTTTGCCTCACCTAAACGGCGCAGCCCTCATTTATGCCTTTAAAATAAAAACCCTTATAAATAATCCTCTCCAAAGGAGAGGACTTGAACTGCACTCTTTTTTAAAACCCTCTCCTTTGGAGAGGGCAGGGTGAGGCGTAGAGCGTTTATGAGAAGAACTAATTACTCATTTTCCTTAACTAAACGACATTGTTTACTCATTCGGTTAATCAAATCCCCTCTCCAATATTAATTAAATCAACCTCTTTTAAAACTCCTTATGGAGATAAAAGTACTAATCAGCATTAATAGGCAAGCCAGCAAGTACGGTGCCCCGGGAAAATAAACCGCCGACCCGTTTTTGGTGAAGAAGAAAAAAACGTAACTGAATAACAACGGCCCTATAATAAGGCTTAAACTATTCAATATGGCAAAGGCCCCCTGTAGTTCGCCCTGCGCGTTTTTTGCTACTTTGGCGCTGGCCAGGCCCTGTAAGGCCGGTCCTGATAAACCACCGAGGCAATAAGGCACCATAAACAGGTAAAGCATCCAGCCCTGCCCGGCAAAAGCAATAAGCAGCAAACCAACGGCATAAAATATCAGCCCGGCTATAATATTTCGCCGTTGCCCGAATTTTGGAACAGAATACCTGATCAAAAAACCCTGGATAGCGACCAAAACCACACCTATGAAGATCCCCAGGGTTCCTACGCTTGCAGGTGTCCAGTTAAATTTTTCATATACAAACGACGACAGTAAATATTCAACTGCTTTCTGTGCAATATAAACGATGGCAGTAGCGCCCAATAAACCAGCAAGCGCGGGCTGAGTTTTATAGATCCTTTGCAACGATAAAAACGGATTGGCACGGCTCCACTCAAATTTCCGGCGATGTTCCTTTGTTAAAGATTCGGGCAATACAAAAAGGCCGTACAGCCCGTTGGCAAATGCAAAACCGCCTGCCGCCATAAAAGGCAACCTGATATTAATGGCAAAGAGATATGCTCCCAGGGCTATGCCAAATATCAGCCCGACCGCAGAGGCCGCGCCAACCATACCAAAATTAGCGGCCCTTTTGCTGCCTGTACTTATATCGGCAATATAGGCGGTAGCCGTAGAACTACTTGCGCCGCAAATGCCCGCTATGGTACGGCCAACAAACAGCCAGGCAATAGTAGGCGCAAAAGCCATCACCACATAGTCAATTCCAAAGCCAAATAGGGAGATCAGTAAAATGGGCCTGCGGCCATAACGATCGCTCAGGTTGCCCATTACGCTGGCAAATATCAATTGCATGGAGGCATAAACAAATGTTAACCAGCCGATATATTCCGAAGCCCTGTTTACGTTGATATGGCCCAATATCTGCAACAGTTTTGGCAAAACAGGGATGATAATCCCCAATCCCAGCACATCAATAAAAATGGTGATAAAAATAAAACCAAGTGCTGCAGATTGTGTAGGTTTTGCCATTTTGAATTGGTTGAATTAGTTGATTAAGTTGATTGGGTTGCATAATTGATGCTGTTGGTTTATTGGTGTCGATTATTGCAATGCTTTTCCATAATTTATTAGCCCGCTATTTTTTTTAACTACTCACTAAATCAACCACTCAACTCAATCAACTAATTCAACCAATTCACCCAATCAACCACTTAACCTAATCAACCCATTAAACCAATCAACTAATTCCTCCTAAAACTCCTGATCGCTAATAAAGCGCTTAAAAGCATTAATACGGCGCCTATCACAAACGGAGCGCCTGCAAATTGAAAAGGTGCGCCGGGCTTTGTAAAATAATGAAAAGACCATAACATTACCAATGGCCCAAAAATAGTGCTTAAACTCGCCAGGCTTGTTAATCCGCCTTGTAATTCACCCTGCTCATTTGTCGGGACGGCATTACTCATATATCCCTGCAATGCAGGCCCGGCTATCCCACCTAAACAATACGGCACCAGGATGGCAAACATCATCCAGCTTTTTGATGCAAATGCAAATAAAATTAAACCAGCGGTATAAAGGAGTAGCCCAATCCAGATACTTCGCTCTTGTCCTATTTTGGGTATGATGACCCTGATGAGGCCTCCCTGCACAGCCGCTACCAATAAACCAACTAAAGCTAAAGACCAGCCCACGGTCGCGTTAGTCCACTGAAATTTTTCAATTGTAAAAAAAGTCCAGACACTTTGTACTGACTGTACAGCAAAATATACCAGGAATAATGAAAAGGCAAGCCCTATAACAGCTTTATATTTACTCAGCGCTATAAGCGAGCCCCATGGGCTGCATCTTTTAAGATCAAGTGGCCTGCGGTTTTCTTTGCTCAGCGATTCAGGCAGTATGAAGTATCCGTAGGCCACATTTAATAATGCCAGGGCTGCCGATGCTAAAAACGGGTATCGAACGTTATAGGTTCCCAATAGGCCGCCAATTGCAGGCCCTAAAATAAAGCCTACACCAAAAGCTACGCCGACAAGACCAAAATTAGCAGCTCTTTTCTCGGGCGTGCTTATATCGGCAATATAGGCAGATGCCGTCGTAAAACTCGCGCCGGTGATACCGGCTATTACCCGGCCAACAAGAAGCCACCATACGGTTGGGGCAAAGGCCAGGAATAAATAGTCGATCCCAAAACCAAACAACGAACTTAATAGTACGGGCCTGCGGCCAAACTTATCACTTAAATTTCCAATAATTGGCGAACAGAAGAACTGCATAGTAGCGTATGCAAAGGCAAGCAAACCGGCGTAGGGCGCCGCATCACTTATGGTGCCATGAATAAGATGCGCGATTAATTTGGGTAGTACTGGTATAATAATACCAAAGCCCATCACATCCACCAGCAAGGTGACAAAAATAAAACCTAATGCAGCCTGACCTTTTGGTTTAATCATGCCGCAAAATAAAAATTATACTTTAAATATTTTATTAATAAATTATACGTTATAAAAACAATCCTTACATTGACTAAATTTCAGTTATTATAAACCTATCTAAACTGATTTAAACAAAACCAAATCCTAATCAAAAAATCAATCAAATGAAAAACCTGAAAACATTAGCCCTGCTGGCTGCGCTTTTTGCATTTCAGCCCGCATTTTCACAAACCGGTGCACATCTTAATTTATCCGGTCAGTTCCCGGCTGCCGGAGAGAAAATTTCAATAACCTATAACCCTGCAGGTACCGTGGTTGAAGGGAAAGATGACATCAGCGCCGTGGTTTATTACCTTGATAATAAAGATTACCCCGCCGCCGATGTTGACCTGAAACAAGACGGGAAATTATTGAAGGGCGATATAACCATCCCGGATAGCGCGAAGGCTTTTTTCATACGGATCAGTTCAGCCGGCCTGGTGGATAATAACGATGATAAAGGTTATGTATTTCTGGTTTATAAAGATAAACAACCCGTTAGGGGCGCTTATGCTGCTGAGGCTATGATTTTTTCAGGTTTGGGTAATAACCTGGCCAAAATAAAAACTGATCTTCCTCAAAGCATAGTATTATACCAAAAGGAATTTGCTTTATATCCGCAAAGCGAAAAAGGATACGGGACCAACTATTATTTTCTGTTGGCAGGAAAACCCGAAAATAAAGCAATCATCAATCAAAAAATTAGCGAACTGGAGAAAAGTGCCGATGAAAAGGATTTGATGCTTGCATCTAACCTCTTAGGGTCAACAAAACAGTCAGCGGCAGCCGATTCATTAAATGCAGTTATTAAAACCAGGTTTCCAGCCGGATCGACAGTTAAAAACGAAATAGGAATGGCCATTTATAATGAAAAGGATCTCAACAAAAAGGATTCACTGTTTAATATTTTTATCAGCAAATACCCTGAAACTGCAGAAGACAAATACACAGTTGCCGGTTACCTTCCGGCGCAGTTAGCAGGAGCTTATCTGAAAAAAGACGACTTTGTAAATTTCCATAAATACGAAAAGTTGATACAGGATAAATCAATGGTGCAGATGACTTTAAACAATGTTGCCTGGGAATGGGCATTAGCCGGTGAACATCTGGACGATGCGGAAAAATTGTCAAAACAAACAGTGGATTTCATGGCAGAAAAAGTCAAGATCCCATCAGCATCCGCTTACACTTCGCTTGCCCAGGCCAAAAGAAATAACCAGAATACTTATGATATGTTTGCTGACACTTATGCCTATATTTTATATAAAGAAAACAAGCCAAAAGAAGCGCTGAAATATATGCAGGTAGTTTATGACAGAACTCCGGGTGAATTAAATTCTATTGAGCACTATGTACAGATATTAGGCGAAGACGGCCAGTATGCTAAAGCGATGGAGATAGCTGACAAAAGTATCAGGCTCGGGCAAAATTCAAATGTTTTAAAAGATGAGTTAAAAAAGGACTATATCAAGGTTAAAGGCAGCGACGCCGGGTACGACCAATACATCGCTCCGTTAGAAAAAGCATTAAAAGATAAAGTCTTGGCTGATCTGGCAAAAACTATGATCGACCAGCCGGCACCGCTTTTTGCTTTAAAAGATTTGAACGGTAAAAGTTATTCATTAAGTGAGTTGAAAGGAAAAGTAGTTATTGTAGATTTTTGGGCCACCTGGTGCGGCCCCTGCAAAGCCTCGTTGCCGGGCATGCAAATGGCGGTTAATAAATACAAGGACAACCCGGATGTTATATTTTTATTTGTTGACACCTGGGAAGAAGGAGATAATTATTTGCCCGTTGTTAAAAAATTCATCGCCGATAATAACTATGCCTTTAATGTTCTGTTAGATGAAAAAGGAGAAGATGGCCGGCAATCAAAGGTGGTCAGTTCTTTTGGGGTAGATGGCATTCCTACCAAATTTGTTATTGACAAAAACGGGCATATCCGTTTTAAATATGTAGGCTATACAGGTACACCGGAAACGCTGGTTGAAGAGGTAAGCAGCATGGTTGATATGGCGGGTAACCCGGATGCAGCATTGCCGGCACCAAAAACAAGCTCAAATAAATAGCGCGGGACAAGAATCAAGAGCCAAGAATCAAGAGCCAAGAATCAAGAGCCAAGAGTCAAGAATCAAGAATCAAGAGTCAAGAATCAAGAGTCAAGAATCAAGAATCAAGAGCCAAGAGGCCAAGAGTCAAGATAAAAAGTGAAGATCAGCTCATATAAAGTACTGCACTGGCTGGTCGGCTTAAGCTGTTTCTTTTTGATGGATTTTCCTTATCTCCGTTGTTTTTTCTTGATTCTTGGTTCTTGACTCTTGATTCACATGAAAATAAACGCCCTGTTTTCCAGGGCGTTTATTTTTAAAAATTCGGCTTCAAAACATATTTTTCATAGAATTTGAAAATATGGCCGGCAGCTTCTTCAGCGGTGTCCACCAGCCGGTAAAGGTTAAGGTCATCCGCATTTATAGTATGTTCTTCCGCAAGCATTTTTTCTTCTATCCAGTTAAAAAGCCCTTTCCAGTAGTCAACACCAATAAATACAATAGGGAAACGGGCTATTTTACCGGTTTGAATCAGGGTAATGGCCTCAAACGATTCATCCATAGTACCAAAACCGCCGGGCAGGATAATAAACCCCTGTGAGTATTTCATGAACATTACTTTCCGCACAAAAAAGTAATCGAACTCCATTAACTTATCCCTGTCGATATACCTGTTATGGAATTGTTCGAAGGGAAGTTCTATATTTAGGCCTACGGATTTACCGCCGGCTTCATAAGCCCCTTTATTGGCGGCCTCCATAATCCCGGGGCCGCCGCCCGAAATCACACCATAGCCGCGTTCCGTCAGTATGCGCGCTGTTTCCTCAGCCAACAGATAGTACTTGTTGTCATTTTTCATCCGTGCAGAACCGAATATGGATACGCAGGGGCCTATTTTTGCGAGTTTCTCAAAACCGTCAACAAATTCGGCCATGATCTTAAATATCTGCCAGGAATCAGTCACCTTAATTTCCTGCCAGTTTTTGTTCTCAAATGCTTGTCTTATTTTATCTTCACCTGTCATGTTTTAATTTTGAATTACTGAATTATTGAACCTGCCTGCCGGCAGGCAGGTTATTGAATTGGTGAGTTTTGATTTTTTTCCTTTATAGATGATGTTAATAATAACCCGGCAAACGTAATTAATCCGTTTACCAGTATCAGTTCATTATCAAAAACGTAACCGCCCGTTAATCCTGCCGAATGGGTGCTAAGATAATAACATATAGCCGGAGATATCAAACAAATAAAGGGCACCAGCTTATCTTTCACCTGCCTTTTACCGGCAAAAAGTCCGAAGGCGTACAAGCCGAGCAAAGGCCCGTAAGTATAAGAGGCCACTTTAAATATGGCGCTCACTACCGCTCCGTCGTTTATGGCGTTAAAAATGATAATGGTTAAAAACATACAGCCCGAAAACGCAATATGCACATAATGACGCGTGCGCACCATCTTTTTACTGTTTACATCTTTGTTTTTTCCGAAGCCTAAAAAATCAACACAAAAAGAGGTGGTCAATGCAGTTAATGCAGAATCGGTAGTAGCGAAGGTGGCAGCAGTTAAGCCGAGCATAAACACCATGGCGGGCGCAAGGCCCAGGTATTGCAGGGCGATGGTTGGATACAGGTAGTCCGTTTTTTCGACCTTTATGCCATACCTGCCTGCATACAGCCAAAGCAGGGCGCCAACACCCAAAAAGAAAATATTGATCACCACAAATACGGCAGTAAAGCTGAACATATTCTTTTTTGCTTCACGGATGTTTTCAAGGCTGAGGTTTTTTTGCATCAGGTCCTGATCAAGCCCCACCATGGCTATGGTGATGAACAGCCCGCCGGTGAATGCTTTTACAAAGTGGAATTTACTGCCTAAAAAGTCGCTGAAAAAGAAAATTTTGGAGTAACTGCTATTTTTTATCGCATCGGCAGCTTCAAAAATATTGTAATGCATGCTCCGGCAGATAAAAAAGATGGATAAAAACACCGATGAAACCAAAAACAAGGTTTGCAGGCTATCGGTAATGATAATGGTTTTTAATCCGCCTTTAAAGGTGTACGACCAAATCAGCAACAAACAAATCAAACCCGTTACGGCAAAAGGGATATGATAGCTGTCAAAAATAAATCGTTGCAGCACAATAACCACCAGGTAAAGCCGGAAAGCCGACCCGATGATGCGGCTGACCAGAAAAATACCTGCGGCAGTTTTATAACTCCAAACCCCCAATGCGCCTTCAATATAGCTGTAAATAGACGTTAATTTTAGCCTGTAATAAAGCGGCAGCAACACGGTAGCTATGATAATAAAGCCCGCAGCATTTCCCAAAACAAACTGAAAATATTCAAACTGATCGCCGGTTGCGGCCCCAACTTTGCCTGGAACCGATATAAACGTGACCCCGCTCAAAGCGGTCCCGATCATACCGAAAGCAACCAGATACCATTTTGAATTGCGGTTGGCCACAAAAAATGTGTCATTATCTGATGATTTCCTGGACGTTAACCAGGATATGACCAGCAATACCAAAAAGTAGCCTATAATGAATGAGAGTAATATTCCTGGTGACATGTGTAAATATCCTATGTCATTTCGACGAGCCTGCCTGCCGGCAGGCAGGGAACGAGGAGAAAACTTATACGCCGTGCAAAGCGGACTATGCATTGCGTATAAGTTTTCTCAAATCGTTCGAAATGACATAATTTTTATAGTTGATTTTTTAAAATTCTTGCCGACAAGTTATGTATAGTACTTTATTAAACAAAATATTTTCGTTTGCCTTCCAAAACTTTCGGACTCCCTGACTTTTCGACTTTCCCGACTAATAACTATCTTCGCAACATGAACTTTTCATCAAAGTTGCTGGAGGATGCCGTAGCCGAATTTTCCAAATTGCCTGGAGTTGGTCAGAAAACTGCTTTGCGCCTGGTGCTGCACCTGCTTAACCAGGATAAAGCCGATGTGGAAAGGTTTAGCAGCACCATCAGCAAATTACGCAACGAGATACAATTTTGCCGGGTTTGCCTCAATATTTCGGACCACCCGGTTTGCCAGATCTGCGCATCCCCAAAACGGGATCATGGTATGATTTGCGTGGTGGAAGATACCCGTGATGTGATGGCGATTGAAAATACCAATCAGTACAACGGGGTATATCATGTTTTGGGAGGTTTAATTTCCCCGATGGATGGCATTGGCCCCACCGACCTTGAAGTGGATTCGCTGGTGGAGCGATTAAAGGATAATGAAGTAAAAGAGGTTATTTTTGCATTAAGCGCTACCATGGAGGGTGATACCACCCTGTTCTATTTGGATAAACGATTGAAAAACTTCGATGTAACTATCTCAACTATAGCCCGCGGCATAGCTTTTGGAGGCGAACTGGAGTACGTAGATGAAATCACCTTAGGGCGATCCATCGCAACACGTGTTCCGTATATTAATTCACTATCAAGGTAGGTGTTAAACCAGGCAGGTTTAACCATGCAGGCAAATGTCCTGTCCCGTCCAGCCCAATTACATAAATAAGTAAAATTTTCAGCATAAGCTACTCAACCATAGCCCGTGGCATAGCTTTTGGAGAATAATTAAGGAAGACAGAAAATCACTTTAGGGCGATTCGTTGCTGCACGGGTTAGGTATATTAATTCAATATCGAAGTAAATATGAGGTTATCTGTAGTTGTCGTTAATAACAATGCTTGTTTACCCCTAAAGCAAGCCCTTAATTCACTGGTTAATGCCTGTAAAGGCATTGATTATGAATTAATTGTTGTTGACAACGCCTCCACCGACAGATCCGTAGAAATGGTTGAAAACAACTTCCCGAAGGCACATATCATTGCAAACAGTACTGATCAGGGTATCGCAAAATCAAACAATCAGGCACTGGGTGCAGCAACAGGAGAGTATGTTTTACTGGTCAGTACGGATACAATTTGCATCAAAGACACGCTGGAAAGGCTATGCGTATTTATGGATGAACATACTGACGCCGGGGCGCTTAGCGTGAGGATGCTCAGCCCGCAGGGGCGTTTTTTACCCGAATCAATCCATGGCTTAACAAAAACGTGGGCAGCATTTTTAAAATTCACCGGCTTTGCCAGGCATCTGTCCAAAACCCGGCTATACGACCACCACCGAAAAGATTGGGTAGAAGAGTTTCAGATTGCCGAAATTGACATTGTGAACGGCGCTTTTATGCTGCTGCGCCGTGCTGTTTTAGATGAAAGCGGGCTGTTTGACGAACGCTTCTTTAAATTCGGGCACGATATTGATCTCTCCTACCGCATCAGGCTGGCCGGCTTTAAAAACTTTTATTTCCCCAAAAACTATATCATAATATCTGAAAACCAACCACTGGCCAAATTTAGCTGGACTTACATTAAGTGTTATTATGGCGCTATGTTTATATTCGCCGTAAAATATTTACTAAAAATGCCTGAAATAAAAGTAGCAGGCATACCGCAGCTGTTTCCGCCAACTTATGAGGTTAACCAATAAAGTCATAATTTGCTCCGCTATTTCTACCGGCAGCAAGCCTCTTGCTAATTTTCAGAAAAAAAATTAACTTTGATAAAACAATTCTAATGATAACAGCTTCTCAGAAAAATAATGTTGCGGACTATTACTTTGATTTCCTAAAGGATCTCAATGCAAATAGTAAACTTGATCTTATTGCAAAGC
>JBIOHE010000066.1:0-16033 GCA_044448725.1 Sphingobacteriales bacterium
CCTTAAGAATAAAGATACAATTATACTGGGGAAGCCCTGGCCTAAAGATAAGATAAGCCCGGCAGGGCTAACAATTGATGAAAAAAACGAACGGCTGTATGTAGTTACAAAAGAGGATAATGCTTTGTATATATGCAACACAAAAACAATGAAAGTATTGAATAAGGTTGTTCTTTCTTCCGAAGCATATACCTGCATATTAAACCCCAAAAAAAGGGAATTATATATTTCTGCATGGGGCGGCGGTAAGGTATGGATTTATGACACCCGCAAAGGTATGTTAACAGATTCTGTGAAAACAGGAGAACACCCTTCAGATTTGGCAGTCAATAATAAAGGCGAATGGTTATATGTTGCCAACGCGAGTTCAAACTCGGTATCGGTAATTAACCTGGCTACCCGGCAGGTTGCAGAAACGCTGCATACCGCCATATCACCCGACGCGCCTATTGGTTCAACCACCAACAGCGTCGCTTTATCTGCCGATGGGCACACTCTTTATATTGCCAATGCCGATAATAATTATCTCGCGGAATTTAACGTTTCAAGCCCCGGAAACAGTCATGCAAAGGGGTTCATCCCCGTTGGCTGGTACCCTACCTGCGTGCGTATATCCGGCAATAAAATACTGGTCACCAACGGAAAAGGGATGTCGTCAATGTCAAACGTTAACGGGGCGCATTCAAAGCCGGTATCTTTTGGTACAAAATACAAACAGAGTGTTAACAACGCTACAACAAAACAAAACCAATATAAATATATAGGCAGTTTATTTAAGGGCGCTTTATCAATAATTCCTGCTCCAACCCCGGCTTTGCAACTTAAATATACGAAACAAGTTTACAAAAACACACCTTACTCTAAAAAAAGAGAGCAAGAGGCCCCGGGCGAGCCGGGAAACCCTGTACCAACCAGGGCAGGCGGCGTTTCACCAATTAAATATGTGTTCTATATATTAAAAGAGAACCGCACTTATGATCAGGTATTGGGCGATATGCCCCAGGGGAACGGGGATAGCAGTCTTTGCCTGTTCGGAAAGCAAATAACCCCTAATGCCCACGCATTAGCCAATGAGTTTGTTTTACTGGATAACTTTTATGTGGATGCTGAAGTTAGTGCAGATGGCCACAATTGGTCGATGGCAGCGTATGCCACAGACTTTGTTGAAAAGAACTGGCCAACAAATTACAGGGGCGGAGGTGGAAATTATGACTTTGACGGCAGCCGCCCGGTTGCAAACCCAACCAGGGGCTTTATTTGGAATTACTGCGAACGGGCTGGTGTTTCTTTCAGGAACTATGGGGAGTTTATGGATAACGGCCCCCCTTCTTTTGATATTTTGAAAGACGAAAAAAATTATTGTAAACAATATCCCGGCTGGAACCTTGCTATCCAGGATATATACAGGGAAAATATTTTTGAACATGATTTTGACTCACTTGTCGCGAAACAAAAAGTCCCTCATTTTAATTCAATATATTTACCTGACGATCATACCAGTGGTTTGGCTAAGGGGGCTTATACCCCGGTAGCCCAGGTCGCAGATAATGATCTTGCGCTGGGAAAACTTGTTGATCATATTTCCCATAGCCCCATTTGGAAGGAGTCGGTAATTTTTGTTTTAGAAGATGATGCCCAGGATGGCCCCGATCACGTTGATGCACACCGTTCGGTCGCATGGGTCATCAGTCCTTATGTTAAACATCACAGTGTAAATCATTCCATGTATTCCACTTCCGGGATGCTCCGTACACTCGAATTAATCCTGGGCCTTCCTCCGATGAGCCAGTATGACGCGGCTGCAAACCCAATGTGGAGTTGCTTTCAACCGGTACCTGATACCACCCCATACGTGGCGCATATTCCTAATACCGATATCAATAAACGGAATACAGCCGCAAACAATGAAGCTGAAAAATCAGCCTTGTTTGATTTCACAAAGGCAGACCTTGTGCCTAACCGTTTGTTAAATGAAATTATCTGGAAAGCGATAAAAGGGCCTTACAGCGTGATGCCCGAACCTCGCCGGAGCGCATTTGTGATGGTATCCCCGGATAATGATACCAGTGACTGATGACATGAAGATTAATTATTTTAAAAAAATCACATTTGAGGATCTTTTGGGTTAAACAGGATCATCATAAAAAAATTATGGTGATCTTTTAACGGCGAAGCCCGCTTGAACGCCAATAGAAAATAAACAATAAGTGAAAAATCTTTTCAATCACGCTTCAAACGAAAAAATCATTTAATTTGTGATTGCTTTGACAGTCTTCTTCCGTCAGGCATTTCAAAACCAATAAAGCATGAAACTGAAATATTTACTTTTGTTCTTCCTGGCTATTGCCACCAGTGAACAAGTGTTTGCCCAGCAGGGGTTCCCTTTTGCCGACGAGATCCGCGAATTTAAACACCAGGACAGTATCAGCTTCCAGCCAAAAAATGGCATTTTATTTATTGGCAGTTCCTCCATCCGCAAATGGACCGATCTGGAGCAACGCTTTGCAGGCAAACCGATTATCAGGCGGGGCGTTGGCGGTTGCGAGCTTTGGCAGCTGGTTGATTATTACACCCCTTATATTTTATTCCCATACCACCCACGCAAGATTTTTATTTATGCCGGCGAAAATGACATTGCTGCAGGCAAAACCGGCGTATTTGTGTTTAACGAATTTCAAAAACTTTTTGAAATGATCGGAAAGAAATTGCCGGATGCGACTATCTGTTTTATGGCAATAAAACCAAGTCCGAGCCGGGCAAAATATTTTGCAGAAGTGGCAAAAGCAAACGAACTGATAAAAAACTATCTCGCCAATAAGCCAAACAGCGCTTTTATTGACGTTGCTTCGGTGATATTAAAAGATCATTCTTCAGCCCCGGATTCGTCACTCTTCGAGGCGGACTACTTGCACCTGAACAGCAAAGGCTACGACAAGTGGCAGCAGCTTTTGGAGCCGTTTGTGAATTGAAGGAGGTAAATTAAGGAGGTGAAAGGATAAAGGCGAAAGGTAAAACGCCTGACTTGTGTAAAACGCCAGAAAGGGTTTACTTTTGTATAAGTTGGGGCGAAAGTTTGTGACGGGTTTTTTCTGCCTTTTACCTTTCGCTTTTATCTTTGATAAAATGATTGAATTCAACACCATAATACTGCAATTTGCCGAACAGGGGGAAAAAACCGGGTGGCGCTATATTGCTATCACCGCCGATATGGCGCAACAGCTAAAGCCCGGTAACAAAAGGCCCTTCAGGGTGCGGGGTATGCTGGATGGATTTGCAATTAATGGCATTGCTTTAATGCCAATGGGCGATGGTACTTTTGTTATGCCTTTAAAGGCGGAGATCAGGAAAAGGATTCATAAAAATGCCGGGGCCATGCTGCATGTATGTATCGAAGAAGATACCGGATATAAAGTTGAAGTACCCGATGATCTGCAGGAGTGTTTTGATTTTGAACCCGAAGCCTTTGATTTTTTCAACAGTTTGCCCAAATCGCACCGCGATTATTTTATAAAATGGATAGACGGCGCAAAAACCAGTGAGACCCGTGCCAAACGCATTGTAAATACGGTAAATGCCATGCTGCGCAAGTGGAATTACGGGCAGATGTTACGGGCGATGAGGAAGGAGGGATGATGTGCGGATGGAGATTATAGTTTCAGTTTTTTAGGGTTTCGCCTGTTGTCAAAAACTGCATATATTTCAATATCGTTTTTATTTGCTTTGAAATAGATTGAAGTTTGAGAAGAAGCAACACAGCGACGAATATTCTTTCTCTTCAAAAAAATCGGAAATTGTTCTGGTGAACTCTGAATTCTGGATAGCGTTTGAGTGAATTCCGATTTTACCCTGTCCATGATTGTTTCTCCCCATTCATCTGAGATATAATCAAGCAAATCTTTATATTCTTGTAGCGCCCTTATTGACCAGTTCAGATCTTTATGCACGGGCCTTGCGTTTTTTGATGTGATCTTCTATCTGGGCCATAGCTTCGGCATGTGACACCACGCGGCCGTTTTTAAAGTCTTCCATACCGGCTTTTATAGCTTCGATCTCTGCGTCTGAAAGATCGCCCCAATCATCCTCATCTTCCTCTACTTCAAATTTAAAACCCATGCGGGTTAGCACGGCTTGCAATTCGGGCAGATCGCGCTCTTCATCTATTTCTATTTTCAGTGTTGCCATATATCAAATTTACTAAGAATTTCGGGTATGTTCATAATTGAAGGCTTATTTTCAAATAAATATTCCCCTATCAATATCCGAACACAAAAAAGATGTTGAAATGTATTGATGTGTTTAAAAATCCGCACATCTGAAATCCGCACATCTGCACATTAACACTTATCTTTACCCATTCCTATTTTTTTAGCTGAGAATGAGTGAAGATATAAGCAACAACGATACACCTGTAAATAACGACGATAATAAACTTCATAATGTGATCTCCCTCGACGGGCTGTACGAAAACTGGTTCCTGGATTACGCTTCTTATGTAATCCTCGACCGCGCCGTTCCGCATATAAACGATGGTTTAAAACCGGTACAGCGCCGCATTCTGCACTCGCTGAAGGAGATGGACGACGGGCGCTTTAATAAAGCGGCCAACGTTATAGGCAACACCATGAAATACCACCCGCATGGCGATGCTTCCATCGGGGACGCTATGGTTCAGATCGGTCAGAAAAACCTGCTGATTGATTGTCAGGGCAACTGGGGCGACCCTGTTACGGGCGACTCGGCGGCAGCGCCACGTTATATCGAAGCCCGCCTATCGAAATTTGCGCTTGATGTTGTATTTAATCCCGATACTACCGACTGGCAGGCCAGTTACGATGGCCGTAACCGCGAACCGATTACCCTGCCGGTTAAATTCCCTTTATTGCTTGCACAGGGCGCCGAGGGTATTGCCGTGGGCCTGGCTACAAAGATATTACCGCATAATTTTATTGAACTGATAGATGCCTCTATCGAAGTATTGAAAGGCAACCTGCCAAACCTGATGCCCGACTTCCCTACCGGAGGTATGGCCGATGCATCAGCTTATAACGACGGACAGCGCGGCGGCAGGGTAAGGGTGCGCGCAAAAATTGTAGAGCGTGATAAAAAAACCCTGGCCATTACCGAAATTCCGTTCAGCACTACTACCGGCGGTTTGATGGAAAGTATTGTGGCCGCCAATGAAAAGGGCAAGATCAAAATCAAAAAGATAGAGGACAATACTTCCAGCAGCGTGGAGATTATGGTGCACCTGGCACCCGGGATCTCTCCTGATGTAACCATCGACGCCCTGTATGCCTTTACCGATTGCGAGGTCTCTATATCGCCAAATACCTGCGTAATACAGGATGATAAGCCGCGCTTTATGAGTGTGAATGATATGCTTACCGAAAGCACGCATTATACACGGAAGCTGCTTAAAATGGAGCTGGAGATCAAGCTGAAAGAGCTGATGGAAAAGATATTTTTCAGCTCCCTGCTCAAGATATTTATACAGGAGGGGATGTATAAGCATCCTGATTACGAAAGTTCCGGCAATTTTGAAATGGTGCTGGAAGTGCTGAACCGCTTGTTCGGGCCGTTTTTTCCACAGTTTTACAGGGAAATATTGCCCGAAGATTATAAGAAACTTATTGATAAGCCGATGAGCAGTATCACCCGTTTTGATGTGAAAAAAACGGATGAGCAGATCAAGGCATTGGAAAATGAGATAAAAGAAGTAAAACACCACCTGAAACATTTAACCGATTATACCATAGCCTGGTTTCAGAAACTGAAAGACAAATATGGCAAGGGCCGGGAGCGTAAAACCGAACTGCGCACCTTTGATCGCGTTGAAGCTGCCCAGGTGGCGCTCGCCAATGTTAAGCTGTATGTTAACCGCGATGACGGCTTTATAGGCACCGGTTTAAAGAAAGATGAATTTATTTGCGATTGCTCGGATATCGACGAGATCATTGTTTTCAGGGCCGACGGTAAATGCATGATCACCAAAGTGCAGGACAAAGTTTTTGTAGGCAAGGAAATTATACATGCCGCCGTATTTAAAAAGAACGATGAGCGCACGGTATATAACATGATCTACAAAGACGGGCAAAGCGGAGTGAGTTATATCAAGCGTTTTTCGGTAATCGGTGTTACGCGTGACAAAGAATACGACCTTACCAAGGGCAGCAAAGGCAGCCGGGTATTGTACTTTACTGCCAACCCCAACGGCGAGGCCGAAATAGTTAATGTGCAGTTAAAACCCCATAGCAAGCTTAAAAAGCTGCAGTTCGATGAAGATTTTGCGGCGCTGGCAATTAAGGGGCGTAACTCCATGGGTAATATCATTACAAAATATCCTGTTAAAAAAATCATCCTGAAAAGCAAAGGCGTTTCAACGCTTGCCGGACGGAAGATTTGGTACGACGATGTTTTAAAACGTTTAAATGCAGATGGTCGCGGTAAATACCTGGGCGAATTTGATGGTGACGACAGAATTTTAACCGTATTAAGCAATGGTATTTACGAACTCACCAGCTTCGATCTGAACAATCATTTTGATGATAAGATGATTGTGATTGAGAAGTACAACCCTGCAAAAGTTTATTCGGTTGTGCATATCGACGGTAAATCGAAAAATTACATGGTAAAAAGGTTCATGTTCGAAAATACAGCCATCGGCAAACAAACCAGTATCATCAGCGATGAAAACGGTTCAAAGCTTGTGCTGATTTCCGGCGCAACACAGCCGGTTATAAAAGTTGAGCAGTTGAAAGGCAGGGAACAAACACCTGAGGCATTAGAAATTGATCTTACAACCCTGATAGATGTAAAGGGAATGAAAGCCATGGGCAACCGCCTTTCACAGCATACGATAAAAAAGGTTGAACTGATAGCAGAAATTGAACCCGAAGAAGAAATCGTTGACGAGCTTGACGGTGATTTGGAGCAGGATGAAGTAATTTCAGAGTCCATCGAAACAGTGGAACCAGAAGAGCCCCCTGTTAAAGAACCAAAGATTAAGAAAACAGAACGGCCGACAGAAAAATCGGTGAAATCTTCTGAAAAATCTGTGGAATCCCCCGAAATAAAATCGGCGGAATCATCCCCCAAATCGGTAGAATCCCGCGAAGAAAAATCGGTGGAATCACCCCCTCCCAAAAAAATAGACTTTGAAATAACCAACCCTGATGATATTGACATAGATGATAAAGGGCAGTTGGGGTTGTTTTAGATTTTTAATTCTGAATTGGTTAAGAGGAAATCAAGCTTTATAGTTGCGCCGTAGGTGCAAAATATCGGTAGAAATAAAATTACAGATAATTTAGCATGCCGTAGGAATGCAACCTGGCGAGTATTGTACCTACGGCACACATTTGTTGGGGGCTTATTTTCTACCGATATTTAACCCCGCTGGGGTTGGTTTTCCTAACCAAACGATAAGCATTAGCTATTTTTTCGTGGCCGACCGTGTTGATATATGAAATAACAATGTTAACTTATCCCGATGAAAACCAGGCCAATCATATTTATCCTAACATTGATTCTGCAACTAAACCTGCCGGCTAATGGACAGCCATTGCCGGTATGGAGTAGCCCAACGCAAAAAAGCAACCCCGCGGACTGGCTCATCAATAACAAAGGTTTTAAGGCGCAGGTTTTCACCGCCAACGATGGCAAAGAGCTGGTGCTGTACAACGGCTTACTGAAAAGAACCTTTCGGATAACACCCAATGTGGCCTGTGTTGATTATGAAAATATGAGCAATGGCGGGCAATTGTTGCGTGCTGTTAAAGCAGAAGCGCGGCTTAACATCAACGGCAGGGATTATAACATTGGCGGCTTATATGGTCAAAAGGAAAACGCGTACATCTTACCCGGCGAATTGGATAAGCTGAAAGCAGGCGCCAATGATTTTCAGTTTGTGGATTATACGATAAACCCCATATCCCCATATCTTAACTGGGAAACGCGGTTTTGGATGCCCATTGTACCGCCGGCTTCGGGGAAAGAAATCTCTTTCAGGTACAAGGCTAGTGCGCCCGAATTAAACGGGCTGGAGGTCAAAGTGAACTATGAGTTGTATGACGGCATACCGCTCATAGAAAAATCCCTGAGCATTGAAAATAAAGGCGACCGGGTTTTTAAGATCAACCGGGTGGTAAATGAAATTATGGGGATGGTTGAAGAGGAAAGCGCCGTAGTGGGCAAGCCTGAAGATATGAAAAAGAACCAGGGCATCTATTTTGAAACTAATTATGCCTTTAACAACGCCATGCGCTATTCCCTAAGCGACCAGGTTACCCACTGGAAAATTGATACCGCCTATACTTCGCAGGTAAATTATGATTTTCAAACGCCATGTTTACTGGAGATATACCCGGAGCAGGGGCCGGGGATAGATCTTAAGCCGGGTGGAGTGTTTAACTCAGTCCGCACCAATGAATTGCTGATGGACAGCTACGACAGGGAACGAAGAGGGCTGGAGGTCCGCAAAATGTATAATGTAATAGCCCCATGGACAGCCGCCAACCCTATTTTTATGCACCTGGTGAGCCACAACGATGATGATGTGCGCCGGGCAGTTGACCAATGTGCAGTAACAGGGTACGAGGCGGTGATCCTGAGCTTTGGCAGCCATTTAAACATGGAGGATACCAGCGCGGCCAATTTAAAAAGATGGAAGGAACTGGCTGATTATGCCCATAGCAAGCATATCCGCATCGGCGGGTATGATTTGTTCAGCTCGCGGCAGATCAGCGACGCAGATGATGTGATAGACCCGAAAACCGGTAAACCGGGCGGCGCTCTGTTTGGGCATGCACCTTGTTTTGGAAGCAAATGGGGCCTTGCTTTCCGGGATAAGATTGAGAATTTTTTTACGCAAACCGGTTTTGATATTTGGGAGAACGACGGCCCATATCCCGGCGATCTTTGCGCATCCACTACACATCCCGGTCATGAGGGTCTGGATGATTCGCAATGGCGGCAAATGGAAATCCAGAAGGGACTTTATCATTGGCTCAATGCAAGGGGTATCTATGTCAATGCCCCTGACTGGTATTTTTTAGATGGCAGCAATAAAATTGCGATAGGTTACCGGGAAGTAAATTTTTCGCTGCCGCGCGAAGATCAAAAAATATTGAACCGGCAAAACATATTCGATGGTACCTGGGAGAAAACGCCCGCTATGGGATGGGGCTTTGTACCACTTACCCGTTACCAGGGTGGCGGTCCCGAAGCCGTGCTTGAGCCATTAAGTGAACACCTCAACGATTATAAGGCTTTAATGATGGAATACTATGGCTCAGGGGTACAGGCTTGCTACCGTGGTCCGCGTTTGTACGATACGGACAAAACCAGGGAAATGGTTAAAGAGGTAATTGCCTGGTACAAAAAATACCGGGAGATCCTTAACTCTGACATAATCCACCTTCGCCGGCCCGACGGGCGCGATTGGGACGGGATATTGCACGTGAACCCGCGGCTTAAAATAAAAGGATTGGCGATGCTGTATAATCCTACTGCGACAGCCATCACCAGGCACATTAAACTGCCGCTGTATTATACCGGTTTAACTAAGGTGGCATCGATCCGCGAAAAAGGTGATATAACCAAAATCTATAAACTGAACAGGGATTATAGCGCAGACATTAGTGTATCCATCCCGGCAAATAGCTATACGTGGTTAACTATTGAATAATATATTCGCCATATTTGTTTCTATAACCATTTAACCTATGGAACTCCGGGTACTTGATCTGTTTTTAACGTTGCTGCATTTTGCAATTATCGGCTTTAACCTGTTTGGCTGGATCTGGAAACCTCTGCGAAAGGCCCATCTTATTTGTATTGCTGTTACTGCGGGTTGCTGGTTTATTTTGGGCATCTGGTATGGCATCGGTTATTGCCCCATCACCGACTGGGACTGGAGTATCAAAGAAAAGCTTGGCGAAACCAATCTGCCCGGTTCATTTATCAAATACTACACCGATAAGATCAGCGGCAGATCCGTTAATGATTCATTTATTGATGCTATGACCGCCGGGTGTTTTTTTATGGCTGCGGTGCTTTCGGTTTATGTGAACTTTATAAAAGGAAGGATTTTTAAGTCCTGACGAAACTCTCGAAATGGGTATTTGCTAACGCAGGATGCACAAGTTTTCTCCTCGTTCCCTGCTGCCAGGCAGGCTCGTCAAAATGACACGAATTTTTAAATATGTCATCCTACCTTGAAATTAAAAAATCCTTAATTTGCAGGCGTTTTGAATATTACTTCAATGAAAAAACTATCCCTCATTTTTTTCGCAATAACCATCTTTGCTAATATCAGCACAGCCCAAAAAGCCAATCACACTTTTGCTTTAGGCGATTCCACATTTTTGCTGGATGGCAAACCATTTCAGCTGATTTCGGGCGAAATGCATTGTACACGCATTCCCCGTGCTTATTGGCGCGACAGGATGAAAATGGCGAAAGCCATGGGTTTAAATACCATAGGCACTTATGTTTTCTGGAACGCGGAAGAACCCGAAGAAGGCAAGTTTGATTTCACCGGTAATAATGACATTGCCGAATTTGTACGCATAGCCAAAGAGGAGGGCCTGTGGGTGATATTAAGGCCAAGCCCTTACGCCTGCGCCGAGTGGGAATTTGGCGGTTACCCCTGGTGGCTGCTGAAAGATCAATCCCTGAAAGTACGCAGCAAGGACCCTGAGTTTTTAAAATATTACCATGATTATATTATGCAATTGGGCAAGCAGTTATCACCACTACTGGTTACCAACGGCGGCAATATTTTAATGGTACAGATTGAAAATGAATACGGATCGTACGGCGATGATAAAGAATATCTGGATATTAACCGCAAAATATTCAACGAGGGAGGGTTCAACGGTCTGCTGTTTACCTGCGATGGTCCTTCGCAAATGCCAAGAGGTTATTTGCCGGGTTACCTGCCTGCTGTTAACGGTTTGGATAACCCGAAAGAAGTAAAAAACCTGATCAATAAATACCACAATGGCAAAGGACCTTATTATATTGCCGAATGGTATCCCGGCTGGTTCGATAGCTGGGGCAGTCCGCATGCGGGCAGCAATGCTGATGAAGACGCGAAGAAACTGGATGAAGTGCTTTCGGCGGGCGTATCCATCAACTTGTATATGTTTCATGGCGGCACCACGCGCGGCTTTATGAACGGCGCCAATATGAGCAAGCGGGAGCCGTATTCGCCGCAAACTTCCAGTTATGATTATGACGCCCCTTTGGATGAGGCCGGTAACCCGACGCCCAAATTTTATAAATTCAGGGAGGTAATTGCAAAACATTTACCCGCCGGCGAAACGCTGCCGCCCGTGCCCGAAAAACATAGAACTATTGCCATTGACAGTATTTATTTGCCCGATCATGCCACCCTGTTCTGGAACCTTGGGAAACCGGTTGTTGCTGATCATCCTTTATGCTTTGAAGAATTAAACCAGGGATATGGTTTTGTATTGTACCGCACAACCTTGAAGGGCGCGGCGAAAGGCGTTTTAAAAATTAAAGAAATGCGGGATTTTGCCACCGTATTTTTAAACGGCAAAAGGGTTAGTATATTAGACAGAAGATTAAAACAGGACTCAGTGCAAATTGACGGCACATTGCCCAACACCATACTTGATATTTTGGTGGAGAACAATGGCCGCATTAATTACGGACCGTATTTAATTGACAACCGCCAGGGCATCACCGAATCGGTAACTTTAAACGGCGTTGAACTCAACGGCTGGAAAATGTATAAATTCCCATTCAGCAACATGGATGGCATCACAAAATATATCACCACCAAACCCTCCGGACAACCGGGCTGGTATGCGATGAGTTATCCCGCAGGCCTGCCTGCATTTTACAGGGGCGCCTTTAATTTGAATTTCGTAGGTGATACCTGGCTGGATATGCGTGGCTTTGGCAAGGGTTTTGTTTTTTTAAACGGTCATAACCTGGGCAAATACTGGAAAATTGGCCCGCAGCAAACTTTGTATATACCGGCCTCATGGCTAAAAAACGGGCAAAACGAAATTGTGGTGTTTGATGAACTGAATGTCGGACACCGGTCAATCAGCACTTTGGATCACCCGATTTTAAATGTGGTTGGCAAGTGATAATGACAACTTTAGATTTTAGGATAAATCAATTATTTTTCTATTTTTGAATAAACTATCACAGATACTAATCAATAACTGTCCAGATGTCATTTTACGGAGGTTCTTATTACTACATCATTATAGGCCTGCAGATCTATTGTGCAGTACACAGTTACCGCAGGGGAACGCTGAACAGGTGGATTTTCCTGATCGTATTCTTACCTGTTATAGGAAGCATCATCTATTTATACAGTGAAGTACTTTCAAAGAGGAGTAATTTCAGAACGGTTAATAAACCTTCCATTGATGTAGGCGCCGTACTTAATCCCGGCGGGAGGATAAAAAAGCTGGAAGAGGAATTACGCTTTACCGATACCTTTGCCAATAAAATAAAACTGGCCGATGCATACCTTGCCGCCGGGTTAACCGATAAGGCCATCGACCTGTATAAAGCAAGTTTAACCGGGGCGTTTTCCGAAAACGAACATGTTATGGCCCAGTTGATTGTTGCTTATTTTGGGCAGCAGCGTTATGAAGAAGTTATTCCTTTAGCAAAGAAATTATATAACCTGCCCCAGTTCACCCGTTCAAAGGCGCATATTTTATATGCCCTGTCGCTTGAAAATACCGGGAATGCGGAACAGGCTGAAAACGAATTTAAAGCGATGAAAGGCCGGTACTCCTATTATGAGCAACGCTATCAGTATGGTTTGTTTTTGATACGCGCCGGTAGGGACAAAGATGCCTGGCAAATTTTTACAGATATGCTGACTGAAGAGCCGCACCTGGGTCAGATGGAAAAGAAAAGCAACCGCAACTGGTTTGTGAAGGCAAAGGAGGAATTAAGGAAAATCAGCGTACCGGAAGACACGGTTTGATTTTAGCTTTTTTTTCTGTCATGCTGAACGTTTGAAGCATCTGCTACGCCATGCATGCAGCCGACCTGTTGCTTCAAGATCCTTCACTTCGTTTATAATGACAATTTCTTTAAACACTTATAAAATACGCCGCCTCGAAAACATGGCCGGGTTCTAATTGCTGAATGGCTTCTTTTTCGCTGATGTCCACATGTTTGCCAACGGTATCGGCACAGCCGAGCCATGGTTCAATGCAAACAAAATTGCCGCCGCCTTTGGCCCATATCCCCAGGTAATTAAAATGCGGAAACTGAACAGAAACTGACTCCCCGTGTTTATCACTCCTGATAAAAACTTCCCTCGATTTTAAATTTTTAAATACCAGGGCGTCGTTTTCAAACATATCCTTTTTCAAATAAATCCGGTTGCCGGGGTTGGGTACCGGGGTGGTTTCGCCGGTAAAAAAACCTTCGGGCGATATGTGGTGACGTACCAACTTCTCCTCTGTCTCAAACTCTATATAATAATCTTCATAATTTTCACCGGGATTAAATGGCACATTTAGGGCCGGGTGGCCGCCTACCGAAAAAAAGATATTTTTCGCATCATGGCTGATCAGCTTATAGGTTACCCGCAGTGCGTTTTCAATCAGGTTGAATAAAACCTGGAAATCAAATTTATACGGGTAAACGTGGATGGTTTTTTCGGAGTTTGGCAGCGAAAATACAGCATGCACTTCGTCGCTCTCCAATATAATAAACTCCGACTTTCGCGCAAAACCATGCCTCGCCATCGGATATACGTTGCCATCAACCAGCAGTTCGTCGTTGATGACGGCGCCTACTATAGGGAAAAGGTTGGGCGCATGCGATCCCCAAAAATTCGGGTCAGCCGCCCACAAATGTTCTGTTCGTGTGGTCTTGTTGTAAATGGAAGTTAACTCCGCCCCCATTGCAGCAATTTCTACTTTTAAAAACTCATTTTCAAGTACAGTCATTGGTAATGTATATTGGTTCTGAAACCGTCTAAATTAGGAATTTGTTTTCTAAATTCATCTGCTGTTTGGCGGGGGCTTAAATTTTTTAAGATTAACCATGCGGGGCTGTGGTTGGGCGCAGCAAACTTTTAGCTTTATTTACGTGTAAGGTTATTGAGTGTGGATACTCAATATTGTTTGCGGCCAGGCGTGCAGGCCTGGCCCGGCGGAGGTTGGCTCAAAAGGCAGCCTCTTTATTTTATAATTCCCGGCGTGATATTCAATGGAAGAATACCGTCCGCCGAAGATAATTTCCCGCCAATTTCCAATTTGCTCATCCCACCGCCTCATTGCAACGTAATGTTTATCACATTATAAGTACTTTTGAAAAAAGGCCAGCTTATGTTCGACATCCTCAACAAATACAAAACCAACGGTCATTTCTTTTTCAAGCCCACCGATTCGCTTGACGAAGTTTGCAACGCCCCGGACGACAGGGATGGCGTGTATGTGGTTTATGAATTGAAAAAAGGCAGAATCACCCTGGTGTATATAGGTTCATCAGGGGAGAAAATACCCGGATACGCGATAAAAGAAGGATTGCTGGGCCTGAAAACCGCAATAGTATCGGGAACGGAATCTGAATGGAAAAATCAGCGGCGGCAGACATGGCCGGTTAAAATGTTATCAGAAAACATCGACGCCCTTGACATTTACTGGTGGGTAACCTACAATGGCAATAACTACCGCGGCGACCACCCTGAAGGTCTTAAAAGATCATTAATGCGTATGCACAAAGCCATGTTTGGCGAGCCGCCAGCCTGGAATAAACGGTGGTTGAAATAGGATGCTATTCTTCGCTGCCGACAGCGTTCCTCTGTTTACACCTGCGCTTCCAATTGTTTGGCAACAAACAGGTCATATTCCATTTGCAGGCCTAACCAGTAATGGGAACTGATACCTAATAGTTTTTCGAGTTTTACAGCCAACCGGGCTGATATATTTCTTTTTCCGGCGAAAATCTCGCTTAAATGATGCGGTAAAATATCAAGGGATTTCGCAACATCCTTTTTAAGGATCTTTCTTGCTTCTATCTCTTCCTGCAAAAATTCACCGGGGTGAAATGCTTCTATTTCAATTTCGTTACCATTATGATCTAATACTTCGTTATTATTCATAAAAGGTTAAAGCCTCCTTGGCTATAAAGTTAAGAGTAGTGGTTGTTGATCTCTTCGATGCAGATGATCTCAATCCGGTTATTACCCTCATAATTTTCAATACGAAATATAATGCGGTAAGCTATATTCAAGCGTATGGAATACTTACCCTCATATTTCTTTTCTTTTAATTTTTCAAAGTGCAGGCTTTTTATATTTCTCAGGTCAGCGCTGTTTTTAGCCTGCTGAATTTGAAATACACGCTTTTTAAAAGCTTTTAACACTTCTTCGGGATATGGAGATTTTCCATAAACCTTGTTTGAATTGGCCACTTCACCCAGAAAGTGATCTTCAATTTTTACTTGCATAGCTAAGTTTTGTTAAATGTAATCACCTTCGGTTTCTCCATGTTAGTTGGCTTTTGATTCGTTTTTGATTTTTTTATCTTTTGGTTAAACAAATATAAACCATTTTTTGCAAATTACCCAAAAATGGTTATTTTTAATTTTGATTTGATCCTTCCTTCGGCATTTATACACCGGAACTATGGATTATTATTGAATAAAGGGGTTGGTGGAAATTATTAGCAACTATGATCGGTTTATCTATCTATAGTATCGCGGTTACCCAAACACCGAATATCTAAACCCGGGCCACAACTTATTCTATAAGCCATCTTCAATCATGTTTATCATGTTCTCAGTTATATTTACGTAGGATAAAAATTCGTCCGAGATTTTTGTCATCACCAATACAGTTTCGTGTTTAGCTTTAAATATTTTAATTGTTAGTGGAGGAACGGTAATAATGGCATTCTTTAGTGAGGTAATTCCTTCATATGCAATGCTTATTTGATCCTTTAGCAATTTTATGTTAATTAAGAATACTTGTAGCTCACCACCGTTTTTAATGAATTTTTTATGAATTAGAATAGCC
>JBIOHE010000067.1:0-16013 GCA_044448725.1 Sphingobacteriales bacterium
AAAACAAATTACCAATTATGAACAGAAGGATAATTATGGCTTTTTTGATGCTTTTGGCGATGGGCGCCAAAGCACAGCAAAAAGTAATTCATTTGTATGACGGGCCAGCGCCGGGCACCGAAAACTGGGCCTACACCGAAAAGGAATATACAAACAGCGCATTGCATAATACCCTGGCGTACAACATTTCGCAGCCGACTTTAACGGTTTTCCCCGCCGACCCGGCCATCGCAACCGGGACAGGTGTAATTGTTTGCCCCGGCGGCGGTCTTTACTTTTTAAGCATCACCAACGAGGGTACAGATGTTGCCCGCTGGCTTAACCAAAAAGGCATTACCGTGTTCGTATTAAAATACCGCCTTGGACAAAGTATAACGGACGATCCGGGTAAGGAATTGGGTGAGAATATGAGAAAAAGCGATTTCGCGGATAAAATTAAATCGATCATCCCCTTTTCTGTCGCAGACGGACATGCAGCTGTTAAATACGTCCGCGCACATGCTGCCGAATATGGCATTTCCCCTTCACGGATAGGTATTATCGGGTTTTCTGCCGGCGGCACAGTGGCTGCTTCCTCGGCTTTTAATTATAATGCCGATGACCGCCCCGATTTTGTGGCGCCAATTTACGCCTACATGCCGGCTGCCTTGCAAGGCCCCCTGGTAGCCGACGAGCCGCCGATGTTCCTGGCAGCAGCAACTGACGACCAGTTAGGACTTGCCGCGCATAGCATTGATCTGTACAGCAAATGGCTGGTGTCAAAACATATTGCTGAAATACATATCTACGCCAGGGGCGGGCATGGGTTTGGTATGCGCAAACAGGATATTCCCGCCGATAACTGGATCGACCGTTTTGGCGACTGGCTGGGGCAGCAAGGATTTTTAAAACCAATTGACCCCAAAGTTGTGGCACACCTGGAACAGATGGAGAAAAATAATAAGTATGGAGACTACCTCTTACGCAAAGACTGGCCGAATTTAAAGCGATATGAAAGTCAGAACAGCAAAATTACCCTACCCTTAAAAGGCGAAAAACGGGTAGTATTTATGGGTAATTCCATTACCGATGGCTGGAAATACGTTGATTCATCCTTCTTTTACGGAAGGCCTTATTACGACCGTGGCATCAGCGGCCAAACCACCGGGCAAATGCTGCTGCGTTTCCGCGAGGATGTGATTAATTTGAAACCTGCCGTTGTAGTTATCCTTGCCGGGATAAATGATATTGCCGAAAATAACGGCCCCTCGAAACTTGAAGATGTTTTTGGCAACATTGTTTCTATGGTCGAACTGGCAAGGGCAAGCCATATTAAAGTGGTGCTTTCTTCGGTTATGCCCGCTTACGCTTTCCCCTGGAGACCAACCATAGACCCTAAACCGGGTGTAACTGCGCTTAACGCGATGATTAAGGGCTATTGCGATAAAAACGATGTAGTTTACCTTGATTATTTTACCGCTATGGCTGATGAGCGCAGGGGATTGCCAAAGACATTATCAGGCGACGGCGTTCACCCTACCCTTGCAGGTTATAAAGTAATGGAGCCACTTGCCGAAAAAGCCATTGATGAAGCGATGAAGAGGGGAAAATAGTGATTAGAGGTTGGAGAATAGAGATTAGTTTTTAAAAAAAAGTGCGTTCCGTATCTCAACCCGGAACGCACCCATGTTTATAGAAACACTCATCAACTAAACTCAGATCTCATAATCCAAGGTCTTTAATATTTTTTATTTATGTTTTTCATTCGTATTGCTCAAACCAAAACCCCATTATAAAAGGTTCTGCTGTCATCAGGTAAAATGCAGGGCAATTTTTTATATTCAGAAATTTGTAAATGATTTGCAGCTTCGGGAACAGGTTAAACGCTTAAAGCACATCGCTTTAAGCAAAACCCGTAAAAACTATTCAGGAATTATTTAATAACCAGGCGGAATACCTGTCTGTGCTAAAATATTAATACAGCGTTAAAACGCATGAATCAGTAAATAAGCTGAATAGAGGGCACGCGAAGCATGCGGGAAGAATTCCGTTAGCAAAATGGCCGCGGCGGCTGTTTGGGGATATCAATACACCTGTTTATAAGGGGTTGATTGTAGTCGGCAGTTTGCGGGATTATATCAATAACCGGCGCTTTTATAATTGTTTGATTAAAAGTAAAGTTGAGGGTATTTAAAAACTGCGCACGCACAAATGGCACATGGTCCTTTTTGGGAACCGGCATATTTTTAATGGGAGTTGCATTAATTATATTCTGCGCGGTAAGCTGCGTAGTTTCATAATCAGGTACACATTTCAGATAAAGTATGTGGCTGGTTATTTTCATTTGCACGTAGTTATAGGACATGTCCTGAAACCGTATTTGCCCGCTTATGTGTTCATAACCACTCCAGTCGTGCATGCCGGGTAAATTCACCGGGATCTGCACTTCTACCAAATCATCCTTATTGTACAGATTTTTAGCTGTTTGCTGGTTGAAAAAGCGGTCTGCCCTATAAACCATATACTGACGCAAAGCCATATACCCGCATATATCAAAAAGCAGTATAAATAAAAGAAATATGGCAGTAATTTTTTTCAACTAAAATTGGATCGGTCTTAAATAGTAAATGTTATACAATATTAAGTATTCTTCTGTCACCTGTGCAAATTTATCTTTATTAAACAGCTGTAAAAAAGCTATTTAAAATCATTCTAAGGGATGCCGGGAATCAGGCTAATCATTTCACCACAGGTAAAATCAGTTTCGACTGGTTATGAAACACATTAATCGTTTCCTTTAAAAAGTCATCATCCTTTGCATGGTAAATATCAATAAACTGCTGCGGGTTACGGTCAACCAGCGGGAACCAGCTGCTTTGCACCTGCACCATAATGCGGTGACCTTTTTTAAAGGTATGGGCCACATCGGGCATGGTATATTTCACCTGTGTCGGTTTGCCCGGCACAAAAGCTTCGGGATTCGAATAACTGTTGCGGTACCGCCCCCGCATAATTTCGGCACGCACCAGCATCTGGTAACCGCCCATGGGGTATTTTAAAACCGGGTCGGTTTCCGCGTAAATATCCACATCATTATAACTTCCGTTATCCGGAAATACATCTATCAGCTTTACTACAAAATCGGCATCGGTATTTGACAGGCTTACCAGCAAATCAGCTACTACCGGGCCGGCCAGGGTAACGGCATTGCTTAACGTGTCGGTTTCAAAGGTCAGCACATCTGTCCGGCGCGAGGCAAAGCGCTGGTCACCGGTCATATAAGTACGGGTCCGGTTAAAATGAACGTCCTGTTCATAAGGCACCGGTTTTGCGGGGTCGCTGATATAGGTATCAAAAGACGGTTTATCAGCATTGGCGGCGCTGAAAGACAATTTGCCTTTTTGTTGCAGATACAGATCAGTTGCCTGTACATCCACAGGCGGCCACTTGGGCATTTGACGCCATTTATTTTCGCCGGTAAAAAATACGGTGGCTTTGCTGATACTGTCAACAGTACCAACTCCCCGCAGGTAATAATCAAAAAAAGGGATCTCAATATGGTTGGCATACCACTCGCTGGTATTGCTGCCCCACTGCACGTTGCCCAGGTGCGTACCGTCATTATTACGCCATTGTTCATGGTACCAGGGGCCCATTACCAGGCGGTTATTGGTAGCCGGACTTTGCTTATCTATGGCCTGATATACGTTCCAGGCGCCGAAACAGTCTTCGGCATCAAAGATCCCGCCAACGACGAGCATAGCGGGTTTAACATCTTTAATCCCTACCCTGGCATTGCGGGCCATCCACCAGGCGTCGCGGTTCGGATGGTTCATCATTTCATTCCAGAATTTGAGGCTGTCGCCCGCTAATTTGGTCAGATTTGGCAATGCACCTTCACTTAAATAAAACTGGTAATTATCATGTATCGGCGGATCATAAGTTGGCGCGGCTACAGTTGTCGGGTGCGGGTGCGGCTGACCAAAACCAAATTCCTTATAAAAACCGAAAGCATCCATCTGGAAAAAGGCCCCGTTATGATGAAAATCATCACCTACAAACCAGTCGGTTACCGGCGCTTCAGGACTAACAGCTTTTAATGCCGGGTGCCCGCTCAGCGAAGCCATGGTAGAATAAAAGCCAGGGTACGAAATACCGAAAACCCCGACATTGCCATTGTTATTCTCCAGGTTTTTCACCAGCCAGTCGATGGTATCATAAGTGTCGCTGGCCTCGTCAATATCCTTATTCGTTTTTTTATTGAAGTTAAAGGGGCGCACATCAGCAAATTCGCCTTCGCTCATCCAGCGGCCGCGTACATCGTTAATCACCATAATATAGCCCTTTTTACAGTATTTAATAAGGTGGTTTACCCAAAACGGGCGGTATTGCTCCTTACCATAGGGTGCGCAGGAATAAGGTGTGCGCTCCATTAGTATAGGGTGTTTTTCCGATTGATCCTTCGGCAAATAAACCGATGCAAACAGCTTAACACCATCGCGCATTGGGATGGTGACTTCCTTTTTGGTATAGTTGTTTACAAACCATACGGAATCGGCGCTTTGGGCAAAGGCTAATACAGGAAACAGGAAAAACACAAAAGCGTATAATTTTTTCATAATGATAATTAAGAGGTCGTTAGGTAAAGATGGATATTTTTGGGGAAGAATGGAAATTTGATGTGCGGATATGCAAATGTGCGGATGTGCAGATTGAGGCAAACACTCCGGCTTGTAAATGCCTGCAAATATTTGCTAACTTTAAGGAAACTAAAAGAATTTAATTATGCCTAAACGCTATGATTTAAATGCTATTTTTTTGTCCAAAGATCGGAAAGTTCCAATAAAATGTGCCAAATGTAAAAGTGATAACATTACGTTACGAAGTAGGCGAACCTATTTCATAAAATCGTCTGTATGTTTGATTGTTATACTATTTTGCTACCTGTTATTTAATTCATTAAGAAAAGAAGACATTGATCCTGTGGTAATAACAGGAGTTTTGGGAAGTGTACTTTTTTCTTCCTTATCGCTAGTATTGGGCTTATATTATTTCGTAAAAGGTATATTAACCAAGGAAGCAAGTTATAAATGCGAACATTGCAAGAATCAGTTCAAAACTCCCTTTGCGTAACTACAGCGTAACATTAATCATCTGCACATCTGAAATCCGCACATCCGAAATCGGCACATCTACTTATTCAACTCCCTCAACTTCTCCCTGATATAAATTCCCGCCGGACTCAGCTGTTCAACCGTCCAGCCGCCGTTATCGCAGGCGCCGGGGACTAACAGGGCTGTTGTTTCAGCCTTATCGGTGACATTCCAGTTGGCGGAACTTAGTTTATTATCCTCCATCCATCGAAACCAGGCTTTAACCAGTTCACGGTCAAATTTCCCGTTGCCGTTTGATTCGCCTACGCCCCATTCGGTAACTATTAAGGGCAACCCTTTTTTTATAGCCTCATCTGCCCTGGCGCGTAGTTTTTCCTGGTGGTTGGGGTCTGATGCATAAAAATGAAAACTGTACGCTATATTTTTGAAGCCGTCGATAGGGTCGGCCGCGGCTATATCCACATCCTGGTCCCAATGCGGGCTGCCAACTACAATCAGGTTGTCCGGGTCGTATTTGCGAATCTCGGTGATCACCTGCACCGCGTAGTTTTTAACGGTATCCCAGCTGATCTTTTCCGGTTCGTTCCATACTTCGTAGATCACATTGGGCACGCCTGTATATTTTTTTGCCATTTGGGCAAAAAAAGCCTTCGATTGTGCCAGGTGCTCATCGCTATGGTGATCGTGCCAGTCAATCAAAACATAGATCCCATTTTTGATAGCCTCATCAACTACGTTAACAATCAATTGCGTTTGCAGGGCAGGTTCCTGTAAATAACCATGATCCGGCTGAACGCCCATGGAAGCCCGAATAATGGAAACCTTAAAATCGGAGGCCAGCCAGTCAACTACCGCCGGGTTATAATATTTGCGCCCCTGCCATAAGCTCCACGAAAAACTGATGCCGCGCAATTGGGGCGCCATTCCGTTTTTATTTACGATTATACCGTTTTTAATCTGTAATGCACCGTTAATAGCCACTGGTGTTTGTGCAAACAGTGAGAAGTTAAAAATAATGCAAAATAAAAATGCAGCGCTTGCCTTTTTCATAATTGGCAACAATGTAAGGTAATATCTTTATCTGGGCTTCAGGATGTAAAAAAACAATTATAAAATGGTAAAAGCAACGTAGAGACGCGCGAAGTATCACGTCTCTGAAATATGCCGGAGACGTAACATGCCGGGAGACGTAACATAGAGATATAACATGCCGGGAGACGTAACATAGAGACGCAACATGCCGGGAGACGTAACATAGAGACGTAACATGCCGGGAGACGTAACATAGAGACGTAACATGCCGGGAGACGTAACATAGAGACGCAAAGTATTGCGTCTCTACGGGGTTGCTATTATTTACTGTAATAATCAAACGCCGCTTTCGCAATATTTGCTATCACACCCTCGCGGGTGGCTTCATCATTAGTGGAGTTACAAACAAAAACAGCAATGGCAATATGTTTGCCGTTGGGCAGGGTGATGATACCCGCGTCGTTTGTTGCCGGGGTTACGCCTGCGGCGTCGGTGCCTGATGATCCCGTTTTATGGGCAACCACGGTACTGGCGGGGAGCAAACCTTTTATCCTGTTTGGCCCGGTGGTGGTTTCGGTCATTAATTTATACAGAAAATCGGTGCTTGATTTCGTGAGCACTTTGCCGCTGTAAAACTGGTCGAGCAAAATGGTCACTTCATAAGGTTTGGCCCAGTTGGCAAACTGCAGTTCCCAGGCCGAGGCCATGTCGGCTTCTGATGCCCGCACGGCAATACCCCTTATACCAAGCTGGAGCAAATAAGCCTGAACACGCTGCGGGCCGCCGATCAGTTTTAACAAAATATCGCAGGAGCTGTTATCGCTTAATGATACCATATAACCAAGCAGGTCGCCTATAGACAAGTCAACATCACCTTTGGGATATTTATCCCGCAAAGGGCTGTAGGAACCTTTAAAAAGGTCGCGCTTTTTTATATGCACCATCTGGGTTAACGATAATTTGCCCGTATCAACTAAATGCAAAACAGTTAGCGCAATGGGGAACTTCATCACGCTGTGCATTACCAGGCGGGCCTTGCCGTTAAAGTTCAGGGTATCCCGGTTCTCTAAACCTAAAATGGATACGCCAACAATTCCTTTAACAGGTTTTGCTATTTGTGCAATTTGCCTGCGCAGTACCGAATCTGGTTGCGCCTGAACAAAAACGGGGATTAAAAAAATAAATATTAAACCAACGGATAATACAATGTTCTTCATAACACAATAATAACGCAATTATTTTGTATGAAGTTTAATCCAGTCCGAAATAATCTTCATCGCCACCGGCGACATCGTTTCGGGTATGGTTTCATACTCCGAAACATCGCCTGTTTTGGCTGTTTGCAATAAGTGGTTTAAATCAGGTATGGCCTTTACTTCAAAGTGTTTATTACCGCCTTTTGTCAAAATTTCTTTTATCCTGCCTAAATTTTCAGTTGCATCAACCTGGGTATCCTTTTCGCCGTTAATGGCCAGCACCGCGCATTTTACCCTGCTTAAAGCCGGCGCAGGGTCGTAACTTATAAAAAAGCGCAGCCAGCCCGAATCGTACATCCGGTTATATGTTTTTATTATATTATCGGTCATGTCGGCATGAATATTTAAAGCGTCAAGTGTTTTTTGTGTTTGATTTTTTTTCCAGTCTTCAAAAACCGCCGGAATTTTCTGATCTAAAACCTCACGTGTTGGCGATGCGGCAAACATGTTCAGAATCGTCAGGTGCAATTGCTTAAAGGCTTCAACCGCAGCGCTGTCGAGCCCCTGCCCTTTTAACACACGGGCAGACTGTTCTGTAAGAATCTGTGCGCCGCTAACCCCCGGACCGCCCCACAATACGATGAAATCAACGTCTTTCCGGCGTGCCGCTACCATCGGGGCAATCATGCCGCCTTCGCTATGCCCTATCAAACCGAGGTGTTTTTTATCCACATCAGTCCTTGTTTCCAGATAGTTCAGGCTTGTTTCCACATCATAGGAAAAATCCAGGCTTGTTTTGGTATTGATGCTATCGCCCAGGGAACTTTTGCCTGCGCCGCGGTCGTCAACCCGTAAAACGGCGATGCCGTTTTTTGTGAGGTAATCGGCCAGCACCCAATAAGGTTGATGGCCCATCATGGTGCCATTCCTGTCCTGCGTCCCGCTACCACTGATAATTATTACCGCCGGATATTTCCCATCGCCATTTGGTCGGGTAAATGTGGCGCCATAGTGCAGGCTCTTCGCAGCATTGTCATATTCTACCTCTTCGCTAATATAACCGTAGGGCGGTTTCGGCGTTTGCGCTCTTACCGGGTCTGTGGACAGTCCTTTTTTTTGAGCATCGGTTATATGTTTAAGATTAAGCGGTAGTTTTGCGCTGCCCTGTTTGTAGATACCACTGATACTATCTTTCCCAACCAAAACACCCGTATAGCCTCCGCCAATGGCGGCAATGCCAATAAACAAACTATCCTTTTTTACATAAGTACTGCTGCAGGCAATCCCGAATGCCTTTTGATCAGGACTGTCGAAAGTGGAGATGTAGCTGGTATCGGCGGCTTTTTTGATATTAAAAACCAAATGAAGTTTAACCCCTCCAACGGGTATTAAACCTGCCCAGCTTCCGGTTATGTCCTGCGCTTTAAGCTGGCTGATGAAACAAAATGTCAAAACAGCGATAAATAATTTTTTCATGAATTTTGTTCGGTTTGGTGCTTTTTAAAATAGACAAATGAGTAAATAACAGGTATTAATGCCATAATTAAAACACAGCCTGTAAAAAACATGGTCCCGGTTTTTGGCGGTAAAAACAGCATGGCTATGGTGAGCATAATACCACCGGCAAACCATATTTTACCGGCAAGGCGGTGTGTTGCTCGCCAGTTATCTTCATTTTCCAGGGTCCATGGCGTTCTTATTCCGGCATAGTAATTGGGTTTAATACTGTTCATTATATTGCCCATAAAGGCAAACAGCAGCCCTATAATCGGGAATAATAACTTACCCGCCTGAAAACCACGGTGCACGGTTGCAAATATGATAACGATATTTAAGGCTGTTAAGAAAATAACTAAACCAAATGCCAGTTTTTGAAAAGTACTTTCACCGTATTTTACCTGTTTTTTAGGGTCGAAAAAAGGGAGAAATTTCAACAGCAGGTAAACCAGGGCAGGCGCGCCCATCATTATCCACTGAAAAAACAAAAACTCGCTTTTACTGCCAAACCTGTCAACCTTGCCATTAAATCCATAATGCATTGGCACTACAGCAGGCAACGACGAATAGATAAAAAACAAGTAAACGGCAGGCAGCAGCCATACTACCAGGGCCGCTCCATCTAACGGGGTAAACTTCTTCATTGTGATTTATGATTTAATTTTCGTTGATTGTAAATTAATTATCCATTTCAGCATTTCATCCATTACCGTAGTATTTAAAGAGTAATACATAAACTGCCCTTCTTTTACTGATACCACAAGCCCGGCCTGGCGCAACAGATCAAGGTGATGCGATATACTTGGTTTTGAAATATTAAACTGGTCAGCAATCTCACCTGCGGTCAGGTCTTTTTCTTTGAGCAGTTCCAGTATTTCCCGGCGGGTTGGGTCGTTAAGCGCTTTAAAAAGAGAATTCAAATCAACCTCCATTTATATATTTAGACAAATATCTAAATACTTTTTTAAATTCAAAATATCCGGGTGATTTTTTTATTACAAAGCAGTTTATAAATTAAATTTCTGTTAATTGTAGCTGCAAAAAAAATCGCGTTATGCTTAGAAGAAATTTCTTAAAAACAGGCTCAGTGGCCGGTTTAACCATCGGCGCTATGGGTGCGGGCTCATGTAATTTAGTTTCGTCCGGAAAAAAAGAGGAAGACAATTCATCCGCATTGCCGGATAATTTCGTTTTGAATGAAGTGACGATTGATGAACTTCAGCAAAAAATGCAAAACAAAACCTACACCTCGCGTGCTATTACCGAATTGTATTTAAAACGGATTGATGAGATCGACAAAAGCGGCCCGAAACTAAACTCGGTAATTGAGCTTAACCCCGATGCGCTTGCCATTGCGGATGCCATGGACAAAGAACGGGCAGCAGGTAAGGTTCGCGGACCATTGCACGGGATCCCGGTTTTAATAAAGGATAACATCAGTACTGGCGATAAAATGCATACCACTGCAGGCGCCCTGGCCATTGCTGATAATATAATGAAACAGGACGCATTTATTGTACAAAAATTAAGGGAAGCCGGTGCGGTGCTGCTTGGGAAAACGAATTTAAGCGAATGGACAAACTTCCGGTCAAGCCGTTCAACAAGCGCATGGAGCAGCCGTGGGGGGCAAACCAAATGCCCTTATATTTTAGACCGTAACCCAAGCGGATCGAGCGCGGGATCGGGCACAGCTGCCTCTGCCAATTTATGTGCCATTGCCATCGGCACCGAAACCGATGGCTCTATTGTTTCCCCTTCCTCGGTAAACGGGCTGGCGGGCATAAAACCTACCGTAGGCCTGTGGAGCAGGACGGGCATTATCCCTATATCAAAAACGCAGGATACCGCCGGGCCAATGGCGCGCACGGTCAGGGATGCTGTTATTTTATTGAGCGCCTTAGCTTATGTGGACCCGGAAGACCCATCTTCTCATATCCCAATTGTGTCAGCAAATGATCCGCTGAACAAAATCAGATCAGGTGAAATGGATTTAGACTACGCCAAATTTTTAGATACCGGCGGCCTGAAAGGCAAACGCATTGGTATAGAAAAAGACGGTCTGAAGGTTAACCCGGCTATGGACAGCCTGTTTCAGCAGGCTATTGAAACCCTGAAGAGCAAAGGCGCTACCATTGTTGAAGTGGAACTTTACAAACAGCTGAAAGATGCGGGGAAGGCCCAGCTCACTGTTTTATGTTATGAGTTTAAAGACGGCCTGAACAGCTATTTAAGCAAGGCGAATTCGAAGGTAAAATCATTGGCTGATGTGATTGCATTTAATAAAACGAACGAGGCTAAGGCTATGCCGTTTTTTAAGCAGGAAACCCTTGAACTTGCGGAAAAGAAAGGCGGATTGAATGAGAAAGAATATATCGAAGCGGTAGGGAAAACAACCGGCATTACCCGTAAGGCCATAGATACCCTTTTAAGGGAACACAATCTGGATGCCATAGCGGCGCCAACCAATGGCTTTGCCTGCTGCATTGACCTGATAAACGGCGATTACGACAATGGCTTCTCATTTTCTTCTCCTGCCGCCATGGCCGGGTACCCGCATATTACTGTTCCGATGGGCTATTATAATGAATTACCGGTTGGCTTATCCTTTATCAGCAGCGCGTATAAAGAAGGTGATATTATTAAGCTGGCTTATGCTTATGAACAGGCCTCAAAAAAAAGAGTCGCGCCTAAGTTTAAAACGGATTTGCTGGGATAATTTTCACGAATAGTACCGTTGCTGATTAAGCCTTTTTTTCAAGATCCTCTAATATTTGCAGTATGATTTTGTTTTGATATTCGAGATGTGCTAAAATAGTCTCGATCTCAAATTCCGCCTTGGTATTTATTTTAAGGTCGGCTTCGGCGCGGAGGTCGGCGTGGCGGGATTGAACATTCTGACCAATCATAATTAAGGGCATCAAAAACAGCTGGATCATATTTGACATAAACAGCCAGAGTACAAATGCAGGATAAGGATCAAATCTGGCTTCTTTTGGTGCGAGTATATTCCACCCAAGCCATAAAGCTGTCCAGGTAAAAATGATCATAAAAAAGCCCATGCTGCCCACATGGTTTGTTATCCACACCGCAATCCTGTCAAGTACTGACGGCTTGACATTATCTTTTATTACGGGGGTGAATTCTTTTCTCTTTTTTTTAAACTCATCAAGAGAAATTGGCGGTTTAGCTTCCATCATTAAAAATTTATAAATATTTAAAAGGCATACAGGTTCATTTTTAAACCCCTGTTATTAAAACTGTTCCGATAAAAATACTGTTTTATATTCAATATTTATGACTATTGCCACTATAGGGGCTGGGGGTAAACGCATTAAAAAGAGGCTCAAATGAAGCTAAAGCTGTTGATAAAACGGTTGATAAGCCCCCTTTGGGGGGCAAATATTGGTAGAAATACAGACCAGCCCGACCTTGTGTGCCGTAGGTACCTAACCCCGCCAGGCATCAACTCTAATGCCGCTTCGTTTGTTTCGCACCGATGGCGCGCTATATCCTTTTTTATATTATCTACCAATATTTCGCACCTAAAGGCGCTTTTTTTATATTTCGGCGTTGTTTCTTATGACACGATGACGGGCTTTGGAACGATATCAGAATTGAATCGGCGGTTGGCCGGGCTTTGGAACCTGTACTGCTGATAAGCAAAGTTTTCTTTAATTTGCAAAGCAAAAGCAAACAAAAACAGACGAAAATGGAATTTGGCCGCGTAAAACCCGAAGAATTAGCAGAAATAGACTTTACACTCCCACCTGATCCTGAACTGACTGTTTCAACGCTCAATTCATCCAAAAGCGATAACCCCCTGGAAGTTCATGTGGGTTGCGCCAAATGGGGAAGAAAAGAATGGATTGGTCAGATCTATCCTCCCAAAACAAAAGAAGCTAATTTTTTAGATGAGTATGTAAAGCATTTCGATTGCATTGAACTGAATGCCACTTTCTATAATATTTACGGTCCTGAAATGATTTTGAAATGGAAAGAAAAAGCCGCCGCAAATCCCGGTTTTAAGTTTTGCCCTAAGTTTGCTCAAAATATTACGCACATACGCCGTTTAAAAAATGCTGAGGAAATCACCACCAAATATTATGAGGGGATTATGGCCTTTGGCGATAAACTGGGCCCTTTGTTTTTACAGGTTGGCGAAAATTTTACACCGAAAAGTTTGCCAGATCTGAAAACCTATCTGGAACACCTGCCAAAAGATGTCCCGGTATTTTTGGAGTTACGACATAAAGACTGGTTTGCCATACCCGAAAACCGTGATGAAATATTTAACCTGCTGCACCAGCTGAATATGGGCGCAGTGATCACTGATGCTTCCGGCCGGCGCGATGTGGTACACATGCAGCTGCCTACGCCCCATGCCTTTATACGCTATGTGGGCAATGGCCTCCACCCTACTGATTATGCCCGCGTAGATGAATGGGTAGCCCGCATAAAACAATGGCAAGAAATGGGATTGCAATCGGTTTGGTTTTTGATGCACCAGCACGAAGAAGAATTTTCACCCAGGCTGGCTGATTATGTTGTTGAACAAATGAATAAGGAATTGGGAGCCAATATTAAACGGCCAAAATTTTTAGATGACAATAAGGGATTGTTCGACTAATTGTACGGGCACGTTTTTCAGGATTTTATAGATTAACAGGATGATTACCTGGTAAATGTCATCAAGTTAGGGGGGTACATGCCACTCCTATATCCTTCGTTGGTGGGGAACTAAAAACAATCAACACGAGCGCAGTTAAAGTCTCCCCTACCGGGGGAGATTTAGAGGGGGCTACACGAAGGCTTTCTTAGCTTATTGAAATTGTCCTTACTGCGATACCATACCAGATATCACGTTGATACTCAAAGCCAAAATGGCCGTGTTAAAAGCAAACGCCAATAATGCATGCAAAGTACAAACGCGGCGAATCCTGCGGGAAGTGATATTTACGTCGGATACCTGGAAGGTCATGCCTACAATAAACGAAAAATAAACAAAATCGAGGTAGTCGGGTTCATCCTTACCCGGAAACTGAAGGCCGCCGACATCCTTTGTTTGCCCGTCAATATCGGTATCTGTGTCGTAGTACAAATGGGCATACCTTAAAGTATAAATGGTATGCAGCAAAAACCAGGAAATGATCACCGCGCCGATAGCCAGCAAAATATGTTCGTTTTTAGCTGTATCCGGCAATCCCTTGGTTGATTTTAGCAGATAAATTATAGCGCCCAAACTTGCAATTGATGCCGCTGTAACAAACATAAAAATAAAGGTAAGACTTGAATCCTGTAGTTTTGCGATCCTTCTGACCTCACGCGGATGCGACGAAAATATGATGATCCAGTTCAATAAGATAATGGTTAAGGCGCAGGCTATCCAAACCACTAAAATTAAAGCCGGCGTGGTTATTTTTCCGTTTAAAAAGAAAAACGCAATTAAACTAACAGCCAATGCAATCATTACACGGTAATGTGCATCCAGGCGATAGAAAAATCGTTTATCGGGTTTTAGGGATTTTGTCATTTTATCAGATCAATAATGTTTCAATTTGTCCATGGTCCATGGACTATAGACCATGGACTTTTATTCAATTATCTCAGCTACCCGCCCTACCTGACCGTCCTCCAGTCGCACTTTAATGCCGCGCGAATGAAAAGACGAGCTGGTAAGCAGATCTTTCACAATTCCCCTCGTTTTTTTACCCGAACGCTGGTCTTTTTTAAGAATGATGTCAACTTCGAGGCCGGGGTATATTTCGTTTCGGTTTTGTCCGCTCATTTTATTTTATGATTACGCCGATTATTGATTTAGATAACTCCGATTATGAAATTAATTCAGCTATCGCTTTCTCCACCTTATCAAAATCAAAACTTTTCAATACTTTATCCATTGCCGCAGTTATGGCCTTACTTTCTAAATTGCCGATGCTGCCCTCGTGGGTATGGTTTACTCGTTTATCCGGTTTAAATTCGCCTTTTTCGATGGCGAGGCCAACCTGCTTGTAGGCGTCGCGGAATGGTGTGCCGCTTAATACCATGCGGTTAACTTCTTCAACGCTAAACAGGTAGGCGTATTTTGGGTCGCTCAATATATCAGTATTAACCGTGATGTTTTCGAGCATAAAGGTCGCCATGTGCAGGCAATTTTTAAGATCGGTAAATGCCGGGAACAGCAGCTCTTTTAGTAATTGCAATTCACGGTGGTAACCTGATGGCAGGTTGGTGGTCATCATAGCCACATCATTTGGCAGGGCCTGCAGGCGGTTACATTTGCCGCGCATAATTTCCCAAACATCCGGATTTTTTTTATGCGGCATAATGCTGCTGCCGGTGGTCAGGGTATCCGGGTAGCTCACAAATGCAAAATTCTGACTTAAATATAAGGCCTGGTCCATGGCCATTTTTGCCAGTGTGGCCGCTACAGACGATAACGCCTGCGCAATAACCCGCTCAGTTTTACCCCGGCCCATTTGTGCGTAAACCACGTTATAATTCAGGCTTTCGAAACCAAGCAGTTTGGTAGTTAAAGTACGGTTAAGCGGGAAAGATGAACCATACCCCGCCGCCGAACCCAATGGGTTTTTATTGGTGATCTTCCAGGCAGCTAAAACCATTTCCAGGTCATCGGCCAAACTTTCGGCATAAGCGCCAAACCACAGGCCAAAAGACGACGGCATGGCTACCTGCAAATGGGTATAACCGGGCAACAAAACAGCCTTGTGTTTTTCACTTAACCCTATCAGCAAACGGAAAAGGCTTTCAGTTTCTTCCACCACCTGCTGTAACTCATGCCTGAAAAATAGTTTCAGGTCAACCAAAACCTGGTCGTTGCGCGAGCGGCCGCTGTGGATCTTTTTACCGGCGTCGCCTATGCGTTGGGTAAGCAGCAGTTCAACCTGTGAGTGAACGTCCTCCACTTCGGGCTGAATAGTAAATTTGCCGGCTTCAATATCGCGGTAAATATTTTTTAGTTCCTTTTGAACCAATTGCAGGTCTTCAGCGCTCATTAAGCCAATACTTTGCAGCATTTGGGTATGGGCCAGCGAGCCCAGCACATCAAAGGCCCCGCCGTATGCTTTGCGAGTGATGACGGTCAATTTCGGCACGCTCGCCTCGCAATAGGCGTAGAGCAGTTTGGCTCCGTGCCTGATAATTCCTCCCTGCTCTTGAGCCAGGCCTGGCATATATC
>JBIOHE010000068.1:0-15916 GCA_044448725.1 Sphingobacteriales bacterium
GGGAGATTCAGAGGGGGCTGGGGGACAGTCCCCAAGTAAACGAAAACAAATTAAACAGAGAACTAATAACATAAACTAAAAAACAATCAATCTTCCGGACTTTCGGACTCCCGATAGCTATCGGGACCGACTTTCGGACTCAAAACAACAAAACGATGAAACTAAATTTAAACATACAACCGCTTAGTTCCTGGATAAAGACAGGCAGCGAACCATTATTAATTGCCGGGCCATGCAGCGCGGAAACGGAAGACCAGCTTGTTGCTACGGCGCATTTACTGGCAAAAACAGGCAAAGTATCAGCTTTACGTGCCGGTATCTGGAAACCACGTACGCGTCCGGGAGAATTTGAAGGCATTGGCAGTATTGGTTTGGAATGGCTTAAACGCGCCAAAGAAGAAACCGGCCTGCCTACCACTGTTGAGGTGGCCAACGGCAAACATGTGGAAGAAGCATTAAAAGCAGGGGTTGACATTTTATGGGTGGGCGCACGCTCAACTGTAAATCCGTTTACCGTGCAGGAAATTGCCGACGCCCTGCGTGGTGTTGATATCCCGGTGATGGTTAAAAATCCGGTAAACCCTGATCTTTCCCTGTGGATCGGCGCTTTGGAGCGTATCAACAATGCTGGCATCACCAAACTGGCAGCCATTCACCGCGGCTTCTCCTCACACGAAAAAAGCGCTTTCCGCAATGAGCCGATGTGGGATTTAGCCATCAGCCTGAAAACACATGCGCCTGAATTGCCCATCATTTGCGACCCAAGCCATATTACCGGTAACCGCGACCTGATTGGTTACATCGCACAAAAAGCGCTTGACCTTGATATGCAGGGACTGATGATAGAATCGCACATAGACCCAAGCGTGGCCTGGACAGATGCCAAACAACAGGTTACCCCGGATGCTTTAGCCGAAATTATTGACCATTTAACCCTGCGCAAACCCGAATTCCGTAATGCCGAATTAAAGGACAAACTGGCTGAATTACGTAACCAGATTGATAAAATTGACGACATGGTGATTCAGAAAATGGCAGAACGTATGAAAATTGTTGAGCAGATAGGCAACTACAAAAGGGATAACAACGTCACCATTTTGCAGGTTAACCGCTGGGACGAAATATTGCAGAAACGCACCAATTATGCCAAGGCCCTTAAATTAAGCACGGAGTTTACCGAAAAATTGCTGGAGTTAATCCACAGCGAATCAATCCGTAAACAAACCGAGATAATGAACAAGGACAAAGCCGGTCAGGAAGCTGATAAATTAACACACGTTTAATCGTAGAGACGCAATACTTTGCGTCTCGGAACAATTTAATGAGCAACCTGTCATATACCAGAGACGCAAAGTATTGCGTCTCTACATTAGAAAATAAATGTCGAAGCATAACATCATCCTTACCAAAAAAAGCAAATCAGTAAAGGGCACAATACACCTCACCGGTTCAAAAAGTGAGTGCAACCGGGCCCTCATTATTGAAGCCTTGAGCCAGGGTAAGGTAAAGGTTGAGAATATTTCGGATGCGGCAGATACGGTTACTTTATGTAAAGTCTTAAGTCTTGAGTCCGAAGTCGAAAGTCAGAAAAATAACGGCTTAGGACTTCAGACTCAAAACTTAAGACTTGTAAACATCGGTCCTGCCGGAACAGCTATGCGCTTTTTAACGGCTTACTTCACTTTACAGCCTGCCTGCCGGACAGGCAGGGATGAGGAAGTAATATTAACCGGCAGCGAGCGAATGAAACAACGTCCCATCGGGATTTTGGTGGATGCTTTACGCGAACTTGGCGCGCATATTGAATATGTAGAAAACGAGGGCTTCCCGCCTGTAAAACTGAAAGGCGGCCTGGAGCAGCTTTCTAATAAGGTCAGTATAAAAGGAAATATAAGCAGTCAGTACATCACTGCGTTATTGCTTATAGCTGCCCGGCTGCCTTTCGGTTTGGAACTGCATATTGAAGGTGAGCTTACTTCGCGCCCTTATGTGGAAATGACTTTAGCCATGCTGCAAACCGCAGGCGTACAACATAGCTGGGAAGGCAATACCATCAGCATAAAACACCAGGAATTTGTCCCAACCTCGCTGCATGTGGAACCGGATTGGAGCGCGGCCTCGTACTGGTACGCGATTGCAGCTTTGGCTGACGAAGCCGAATTATTTTTACCGGGTTTAACGCAATACAGCTTACAGGGCGACAGCGTGATCACGGAGATTATGGCAAATTTTGGCATTACTTCGCAGTTTAAGGATGGCGGCGTTTATTTACAGAAGGAAGTAAAACCAGTCATCCGCAAAATATTCGACCTGAAAGAATGTCCCGATCTGGCCCAAACCGTTATTGTGGTTTGCGCTGCATTAGGTCATGAAGCAACCTTTACAGGATTAGAAACTTTGAAGATCAAGGAGACGGACCGGATAAAGGCCCTGCAAAATGAACTGGCTAAAATTGGCGTTAAACTAATTGAAAAAGGACAGGTTTATAAACTGGACTGCAGCGAAAAGTTAATCCCCGAACGTATATTTGTCGACACTTACGAAGATCACCGCATGGCTATGGCCTTCGCGCCGCTGGCCCTGCTGATAAACGAGGTGGAGATTGAAGATGCACTGGTAGTTGAAAAATCCTACCCTGCATTTTGGAAAGATTTGGAGAAGGTGGGGTTCGAGGAAGAGATCAGAGGTTAGAGATTGGAGATTAGAAAGAGCCCGATCTCCAGACCCTAAAAACACCAATGACCAATGACACAATGACTAATGACAAAAAAATCAGTGTAATCACAAAAAAATGGCAGGCAATTCATTCGGGCAAATATTCAGGATAACTACTTTTGGCGAATCGCATGGCGAAGCTATCGGGGTAATTATTGACGGTTGTCCGGCGCAACTGGCGGTTGATCTGGATTATATCCAGGGCGAGCTGGACAAACGCAAACCGGGGCAGTCTAAAATTACCACCCAGCGCAAAGAGAGCGATACGGTAAAAATCCTTTCGGGTGTTTTTGAGGGTAAAACCACGGGCACCCCTATTGCCATGCTGATCCCCAATGAAGACCAGCGGTCAAAGGATTATACCCATAATGTGGATGTGTTCCGCCCGTCGCATGCCGATTATACCTATCAAACAAAATACGGCATCCGCGATCACCGCGGCGGCGGCCGTTCGTCAGCCCGCGAAACTGCCGCCCGCGTTGCTGCAGGCGCACTGGCGAAATTGCTCCTTAAAACACAGGGCATCGAAATTGTGGCACACGTAAGCAGCGTTGGAAAAATAAACGCGCCCAATGCGGAGATCAATGATGCATTGGCTTTTATCGAAGAACGCGAAAAAAACATCGTCCGCTGCGCCGATGCTGCAACGGCTGTGGAAATGATCGAATATATTGATGGCATCCGCAAACAAGGCGATACAGTAGGCGGTAAAATAAGCTGTTATATTACAAACTGTCCGGTTGGCCTCGGAGAACCTGTGTTTGATAAACTGCATGCCGATTTGGGCAAAGCGATGCTAAGCATCAACGCGGTGCATGGTTTTGAATATGGTTCCGGCTTTGCCGGAAGCGAAATGCTCGGATCGGAGCATAACGACATATTTGTGAGCCTCACCCCGGCCCTCTCCAAAGGAGAGGGAGTTAATAAAATAAAAACACTAACCAATTTCTCAGGCGGCATACAGGGCGGCATCAGCAACGGAATGCCTGTTGAGTTTAAAGTGGCATTTAAACCTGTTGCAACCATTATGCAAAGCCAGGCTACGGTGGATAGCGAAGGCAATGCCGCCGAAATATCAGGCAAAGGCCGCCATGATCCCTGCGTAGTGCCCCGCGCCGTACCCATTGTTGAGGCAATGGCCGCTTTGGTTTTGGCAGATCACTGGCTGAGGAACCGGACTGTTAAGCTGAAAGCGTAAGGCAGAAAGCGAAAAGCGTAAGGCAGAAAGCGTAAGGCAGAAAGCGTAAGGCAGAAAGCGTAAGGCAGAAAGCGTAAGGCAGAAAGCGAAAAGCTGAAAGCAGAAAACTTTATTTTCCGGCTTTCGGCTTTTCGCTTTCTGCTTTTAGCTTTTAGCTATATTTGTGCAATGCTGACCTCCTTTTTCCAATTATACAAGCAAGCTTACAGTGGCCTTTCGCGGAATAGCTGGTATTTAAGCATAGTGATGCTCATTAACCGCAGCGGAACTATGGTGGTGCCTTTTATGAGTATTTATTGCGTACAAAAGCTGCATTTTGATATAAAACAGGCCGGTATAATTATGGCGCTGTTTGGTGCGGGGTCGGTAACGGGCGCATTTTTCGGCGGCAAACTGAGCGATAAGTTCGGCTTTTACGACCTGCAGGTTGGCGCTTTGTTAAGCGGTGGGCTGCTTTTCCTGATCTTAGGGTATCAGCGTGCTTTTATACCCCTATGCATCGGCACATTTATCCTGAGTGTTTGTAATGATTCGTTCAGGCCGGCAAACTCGGCGGCCATAGCCCATTACAGCAGTCACGAAAACAAAACACGGTCGTACTCCTTAAACCGGCTGGCGGTAAACCTCGGCTGGGCGGTTGGCGGCGCTATGGGCGGCTTCCTGGCGGCTATCAATTATCACCTATTGTTTTGGGTGGATGGCTGCACTAATATCGCCGCGGCATTGCTCCTGTTAAAACTGATGCCAAGGGCCAACGTTGTAAAAACCATAAAAAAGCGCGATAAAACAATCATCACCGCTTCGCCTTACCACGACAAAATTTATCTGGTCTTCATCTTGCTGGCTATGCTTTTCGGGATGTGTTTTTTCCAGTTCTTTATTATGCAGCCTGTTTTCTATAAGATACAATGGCATTTTAACGAGCGCTTTATCGGCTTTTTGCTGGCCCTTAACGGGATACTGATTGTTGTGATTGAAATGGTGCTGATCCACAACCTTGAAGGGAGAAGAAACGGTTTGATCTTTATCAGCACCGGCATTTTTATGTTAGGCGTTAGCTTTTTATTGCTCAATGTTGTGCCCCCTTCTGCAATTTCCGCTATTTTCATTGTTGTTTTAATCACTTTTAGCGAGATGGTAAGTATGCCATTTATGAACGCATTCTGGATAAGCCGCACAACCGATTATAACCGGGGCGAATACGCTGCATTATATACCATGTCGTGGTCAGCAGCGCAGGTTATCGGGCCATTTGCCGGCGGCCAGGTGATTTTTTTCGGCGGGTTCAGGCTGTTATGGTGGCTGCTCGGCGCTGTAAGCATGCTTGCTTCGCTCGGCTACATCATCTTATACCGGGTGAATTTCCGTCATAAACAAAAATTATTATAACTTAGCAAAAGCTTCACAACATACATGAAACAAGCTTTAATCTTAGATCTCGACAATACCATCTATCCCGTAAGTTCCATTGCAGAACATTTGTTTGAACGTTTTTTCTGGCTGCTTGACCAAACGGACGACGGAACAAATTATGAGCTTATTAAGGCTGCAAAAGATGAAATGACAAGGCGCCCTTTCCATTTGGTGGCGGATAAGTACAATTTCGGGGAAGAGCTTACCGCAAAAGGGGTTGACTTGCTAAAAAACATGACTTACGATTTACCGATGCAGCCTTTTGATGATTACCGTTACATCCAATCGGCCAACATTCCGAAGTTTTTGGTTACCACAGGTTTTTCCAAATTACAGTGGAGCAAGGTTAATATGCTTGGGATCGGGAATGATTTTGTGGAAATACACATAGTTGACCCCGAAACATCGCAGCAAACAAAAAGAGATGTTTTCGCTGATATTATGAACAGGCATTTTTATGCAACGGAAGAACTGCTGGTTGTTGGCGACGACCCCGAATCTGAAATAAAAGCTGCCCGGGAATTACACATTGACACCTTTCTGTTCGATCCCGAAAATAAACACCCCGGCGCGATGGCCACCTATAACTCAGTTAGCCTGAGGGATGTTTTAAACCATATTTCGTAGAGACGCAATACTTTGCGTCTCGGGGCATGTTTTAAATTTCGTAGAGACGCAACACTTTGCGTCTTGAAACGTGCCCCGAGACGCAAAGTATTGCGTCCCTACGTCAAATTCCTGTCCCTGAACCAAACCTCATCAGGGGCAACATTGCAATCCTCCATCAGGTTAACCAGTTCTATTGCATCGCCGGATGTTAAAACCAATTTACGGTTGGCTGGTTTTAAAAAGCGTTGTTCAACCATCACATCCATTTGTTGAAGCAGCAAATCGTAAAAACCATTTACGTTTAATATGCCGACGGGGTGGTTGTGCAAGCCCAGTTGCAACCAGGTAAGCACCTCAAAAAACTCCTCCAGTGTGCCAAAGCCACCGGGGAGCATAATAATGCCATCGCACAGGTCGTTCATCAGTTGTTTACGCTGGTGCATGTTCTCCACTACGCGGAGTTCGGTTAAACCTGTATGACCAACTTCCTTGTCTAATAAAAACTGCGGGATCACGCCGATGGCCTTACCGCCGTTATTTAAAACCGCATCTGCCAGAATACCCATCACACCCACTTTACCGCCGCCATAAACAAGTGTAATATTACGGTTTATCATAATTTCGGCTAATTGTTCAACCGCTTGTTTTAATAGTGGGTCGCCGTTAAAATTAGCTCCGCAGAATACGCAGATTGATTTCATGGGTTAATTATTGAATTAGTGAACTATTGATGTTTGGGAAAAGTACGAAAAGTTAAAAATTTTACGGTTTTATTTTTTAAAATTGTACAGCCGCAGAACAACCAATTCAAATGCGGCAAGTTATACCCTTTGGCATCAAATAAATTAAAAAAACAATAATTATGAAAACCTTAAAAACACTTTCCTTAATGCTGGCCCTTACATTGTCAGTTCTCCTGGCTTCGGCAAAAAATGCTGCTCCTGGCAACGCCATTGATAAAATCACCGCAGCCTATTTGGGGGTGAAAAATGCCCTCGCCGCCGGAAACGGAACAGCTGCGGAAGCTAAAGCAAAAGAATTGCTTGACGCGCTTTCGGCAGATCCGGCAAAAGGTTTAAAACCCGACCAGCAAAAACTGTTAAAGAGCTACCTGGATAAATTAAAATTCGACAGCAGGCATATCAGCGAAACAAATGTAATAGATCACCAGCGTGAGCATTTTGCAAGCCTCTCAAAAAACCTCTATGAAGTTTTAAAAGGCCTTAAATTAAATAGCACCACCATTTACATGGACTATTGCCCGATGAAAAAAGCCTATTGGCTAAGCGAAATCGCAGCAATTAAAAACCCTTACTATAATGATAAAATGATGGCAACCTGCGGCAGCGCGAAGGCAACTTTGCCTCCGGGGAAATAAGTTTGCAGTGGGCAGTTTTCAGTTGGCAGTCAATTCTTCTTTAACTGCAAACTGCCCACTAAAAACTGCAAACTTCAAAAACCTACCACCATTTCAGCGGGAACACTATTTCATCAACAGAACCCACAATTAAATCGGGCTTGAAGGCATAGTGGCTCAGATCTTCCTTTTTTGCTATTCCCGAGAGTACCAGAATTGTTTTATAGCCCATCTGTACGCCGCCCTGTATATCGGTCTCCATGGTATCGCCGATTACGGTCGTTTCAGCCGTCTCCAGTCCTAAAAATTTGCGGGCCGAGCGCATCATTACCGGGCTTGGTTTGCCGGTAACAAATGCTTTTCGTCCTGAAGCTTCCTCAATCATCGCCGTAGTAGCTGCGATACCCAGATTATTCCATCCCGGTTTCTTTGGCGATGGGTCCCTGTTGGTGGTGATAAACTTTGCACCAGCCAATATCATATCCACAGCGCGCTGCACCATTTCCAGTGTAAAATTACGACCTTCACCTAAAACCACAAATTCAGGGTCGGTATTTACCAATGTAATACCATTTTCGTGCAAGCTGGTTAATAAACCGCCTTCACCCAGTACATAAGCCGTACCTCCGGGCCCCTGGCTCCCTAAAAATTTACCGGTAGCCATAGCGCTGGTATAAACATGTTCCTCCGTGACGTCAATACCAAGCCCCTTTAATTTGCGCACCACCTCTAAACTGGTGCGCTGGCTGTTATTGGTCATAAAAGTAAATGGTATATCTTTTTTTATTAATTGCGCTATAAATTTATCAGCCCCCTCAATCAGTGTCTCGCCACTGTAGATGACGCCGTCCATATCAATCAAAAGTCCTTGTTTCATTTTTTTTGTATTAGTTAACATTATTTTGAAACAGCAAAAATTTGCTGTTTGTTTTAGTCAAAGATAACAATATGGATTTTATAATGGGAATATATTAACAATAATGAACTAATATTAACAATTTGATAGCATATTGTTGATATTATTAAACAATTGTTAATATCGTGGTTTTTAAAGATTTGTGTAGTAATTTACGGGATTTGTCAGGCCTCACCTAAACGGCGTAGCCCTCATGAACGCCTTTAAAAATAATTAAATTGTGAATAATCCTCTCCAAAGGAGAGGACTTGAAAACATTCGTTCTGACTCAGGGCCTTAAATCTTCAATTCTTTCTATCGCTAATCATTCCTGTTTCAGCAACCCTTCAATAAACCGAAGCAAAACAAGCGCATGATTCTGATGCTCATCGCGGGCCGCATAAAGCAAGGTTACCTTTTCGTTTTTGCTGATCATATCCAGCAACTCATTAACAGCAACAGGGCTTTGTTTTAATTCAAAAACATACTTTGCTTTAAACTCCTCCCATTTTGAATGATCGCCATCACTATGAAACCATTTTCGTAAGGCATCAGAAGGTGTAATCTCCTTCATCCACACGTCAATTTGTGCCGCTTCTTTTTTAACACCGCGTGGCCACAGGCGGTCAACCAGGATGCGTTTGCCGTCTGTTTTTTCAGCGGGTTGGTAGATGCGTTTTATTTGGAGGGTACCCATAAGTAATTACCCAACAGTCATTTAAATTGCTTTCAATTGTGGCTTCACTTTTTCAAAAAATGCCTTGTAATCATTTTTGTATTCTGGTTCTGTTATTCTTGAAAAACCACAATTTTCCATACAAACTCGCAAATAGTTAATAAATGTAGTTTTATTGGGCTCGTTTAAAAATAAACTATCAATACTCGGTTCTTTTGTAATCTGGATTGAATAAGGAGGGCCGCCGCTGACATTATCCTTATGATAATAATCTGCTGCTAATTCTATATTAGGATGCGGAGTGTAATTATCAGTAAGCGCTTCACTTAAGTATTCTTTCCAGTCATCATCAGAAACATAAGAAACAAGATCATCAAGACTTGTGATTTGTATTGGATCAGCATATTCCCAAAACATTTCTGGCTGGTTGTCATAGTCCCACGCGAAGTTGCATGAGCCTACAATTTTGTAGAATAGTTTTAAGGATAAAGGTATCTGCCCAAAATCGCTGATAGCATCATCAAGTTTAACCAGTAACTCGTCCGTATCAGGTAATGGACGCAACAAGGGTCTTTCAAAATTGAATCGAAATTCGGTCTTAAATACGTAATTGATATTTTTTAATTCTGAAAAAATAATTTCGAGATTAAACGCCACTCTGGTAAATGTTTCTGTTAAGACGTTCTGTATATCCCAAAAATGCTCATCACTAAAAGCCTCTTGCTTCAAATTATAAATATCAGCATATACTGACCTTCCGTCTTCTCCATTTATATAACGATCATAAAATCTCATAAGGAAATACTAAGATAGGTATTTAATGGCTTATATTGAAACCACGAAATTTAAAGCTCACCAGGCAATTCCCTCGTTGTCTGTAATTCTTATTGATATGTTATTCCTAATTCAGTAAATTTATTAAATGTTAGCGTAAAAAAGATGCCGATAACCCAAAAATCACATACAGAACTTAATCCAATACAGGTTAGCTTACTCAGACTATTCAACCGGCCTATGTCTGAAAATGAAACCAGGATTTTGAAAAAACTTATGGTTGACCATTACTCCAGCTTATTGGAAGAAGAAGTTACGAAAGTTGTCGCCGAAAAAGGTTATAGACAAAAGGACTTTGATGATATGCTTAAATCCCCACCTTCAGCCAGTAACATTTGACTGTACTCACAATTGGGGAATCAACCCCTACTATTATACCATTCAAAAAATTTGTAAATCTCTGCCCGTGGATAAAGTGGATCATGTTCATCTCTACCCGTCTCTAACATAGCGGCATTTGCCATCGCCTGTGGCAGGCTGTCACGCAAGTTTGCAAATAGCCGGGCCGCTTCCAAAAATCTCAACCCTTTGTTATAACCGGGAATATAACGGCGCAATTCTGTAATGACTTGTTCACAATTCTGGAACAATCTGCCTGTTTGGCGAAAATGAAGGAGCAGCCAAAACTCGAAACAAGGATTGTTTTCAAGAACAATCACTCCCGCACGTATGGCAGTTGCTTTGTGTTGCTGATAATTGTGTTGTTGTTGCTGTGCAATAATGGCATCCATATCAACCAGCGCATAAACCCGATTATAATTTTCCATAAGTTCAATAGCCCGGTCGAGCACACCCTCAAAACTGCCGATCCGACCCGGAAAATCAGGAATAATACGGAGGTTATCAGGACGCTCCGTATCCCGAAAGTCAGTAAAATAAATACTTTCAGTGAACCCATCACCAACCAATGCTACGCTAAAGCGGAGATTGCGAATTTTAGAGTGCCTTGTCATTTATTGTTGTCCAATAAAAGGTGAACCTAAATTTGGCTTTGCTCCCAGTCTTCCGGCACGATAGGCATTGATAAGGCTTGCGCCTTTGCGTAAAATAGCGCTGTCAAAATCAGCCGCCGAATACAGATCAACCGAACCATCCTCCTTTTTTTCGCTGAACCATAAGGCATCCTTGCGAATAAAATCGATCTCTTCCATCAAAGCCACATTATGGGTCGTAATGAGCATTTGGGACTGTTCGGCATTGGCCAGAAATGTTTGTAGAAAATGCTTCATCAAATCCGGGTGAAGCGAATTTTCCAATTCATCAACCAATAAAATGGAATTGGTATGCGCCAGCGTATATAACGGGCCGCCTAATGAAAAATATCGTTGTGTACCATTACTTTCTGCCTCTATAGGTAATGTAAAAACACCATTGCCGGTACGATGTGTAAATTCTACCTTTCGCTTGAGCTCATAGATGTTCCCGCCATTGTAAAATTTACTCCTGGTTACACCCTTCATCGAGGCCTTTGGCAAATACCATTCCGCGTTGTCCTTTTGGATCAATGCGGCCACAGATTTTTCTTTGTCCGCCTGCACTCCACTGATCTGCCGGTCCGCTTTATTCATGAATTTATCCAGCCATTTATTAGCCTGGGGATTGCCCGCGATCATTGCCGCAGTTTCATCTGCCACATTCGTGCCGCTGCTGATCATTCCGAGCCAAAAAACACTTAACCAAATATTGAGTAAATTCAAATCAGGAATATCTGCATTAGTCTTGGTAAAGGCACCCAATACTGTATTATTATGTAAAGTATTACTTTCCAGCCGGTCACGCTCTTTTACCGGTACTTTTATTTTACTCCCAAATTGAATCGTCGCCAGGCGCTTCTCCATATCCGTATCACGACTAAAAAGTTCAGTTGGTTTGGCGCTATGAAAGAAAACAAGTTTTTCAGTCAAAATAGCATCGTGATTAAACGTGACGGTATAAACATGACGGACCAGGTTGGCATAAAAAGCCAACTCTATAGAAGATTCTGCCTTTAGGGGATCTTTACAAAACAGGAAAGGTTCATAGTCCAGCGTCGCCGACTTGTCCTGCAAAGGCCGCAACAATAGCTTTCTCAGGAACTCAAATACCTTTAGGATGGTAGTTTTACCGGATGCATTGGCCCCGTAAATGTAAGCCAGTTTCAACAGCTTACAACCATCCGGCATTACAGCTACATAAATATCATCAGACATTTCTTCCGCCAGGACTGCTTCAAAGCTCAGTTCAACTTCATCCTTAATTGGTCCAAAATTCTTAATTTTGATATATTGAATCATTATTTATTTAATTTTTGCAAATTATTTACAATAATAATGAAAATAAAATGATAATAACAAGAAATTCTGCTTGATCTAAATTATCCAATTTCAACGAAGCCAGAACTCTAAACAAAAAAACTTCAACTCATTTTATCAATATTTAATTGCGCTAATTTCAGGCATAGTCAAAATTGTTTCCTTAAATATAAAACGGTAATTTAGTTTTTGCAAAGTCAAATGTCTATTTCCTGTCTTTAAGCTAAAACACATATCATGAAAAAGTTTACGCTAATCGGTCTCCTTTGCGCGGCCTTCCTGTTGGGCTATGGTTTCAGCCATTTATCTAACCCTGTCAATAGCGGTCCGCGGGTGACGGGCATCGGCGGCATTTTTTTTAAGGCCAAAGACCCCGCGGCGCTGAAAGCCTGGTACGCTAAGAACCTTGGCATCCGCATGGTAGAATACGGTGCAAATTTTGAGTGGCGCCAGGGCATGGACAGCACAAAAAAGGGTTTTACCGCATGGTCGCCGTTTAAGGAAACCACCAAATACTTTCAGCCCTCCGAAAAGCAATTCATGATCAATTACCGCGTGGAAGGCCTGGATCAGCTTTTAGCCCAAATGAAAGTGGCAGGGATCCTGCCGACTGACAGCGTAGAAAAGACAAGCTATGGTAATTTTGTACACCTGATGGACCCGGAGGGCAATAAAATTGAATTATGGGAGCCCAATGATGTGGGATATGCCAAAATGGGCAGCATCACCACCAAATAAACAGCAGCTATTTCCTAAAGCAAAAAGACTTACGAAGTTTTAAAAACTTCGTAAGTCTGATCTTATTAACGTATGGGGTAAATGATGGGGCTCGAACCCACGACCCTCGGTACCACAAACCGATGCTCTAACCAACTGAGCAACATCTACCGTTTTGGAGAGTACAAAAATAGGAATCTCCCGCCGATTTCCAAAGTCTTTTTTATTTTAGTTGGTGAATGGTTGATTAGGTTGATTAAGTGAGTAGTTAAAAAGTAAAAAAACATAAACCTCTCACTTAATCAACCACTCACCTAATCAACCAACCTGCTAAAATTACAATCATCTTACTCAAATAGCAGCTAAAGCGCCTAACAATTAGGTACTTTTGTACTATGGCAGAGCAATTAGTTGAATTAAACGTTACGGGGATGCATTGTAATAACTGCGCCTTGTCCGTACATAAATTATTAGAGAAAAAAGGCTTAAAAAACATATTTGTTGATTTTGCCAGCGAAGAAGTTAAATTTTCCACCAGCAACAATGGTACGGACCTCGACGAAATAAAAAAAAGCATCGAAGGCTTAGGCTACAAAGTGGTGGACGACCCGGCGACACAGGTTACCCCGTTTTATGAAAAAGTGGAGAATATGTTCGTATTCTGCGCTCTGTTAACCGCCCCCCTGCTGCTGCACATGGTTTTGCCCTGGCATTTTTTGCACTCGTCTTTAGTGCAGTTGCTGCTGTGCCTCCCTGTTTTTGCGGTGGGCTGCATTCATTTCGGTAAAAGCGCAATCGGCTCCATAAAAGGCGGCGTGCCCAATATGGACGTGCTGATATTTGTGGGTTCAACGGCTGCTTTTGTTTACAGCCTGGTTGGCACCATCGAAAACCTGGGCGAACATTACCAGTTTTATGAAACCTGCGCCACCATAATTACGCTGGTATTGCTGGGTAATGTAATGGAAAAAAGATCGGTCACCCAAACAACTTCGGCGGTAAAGGATCTTGTAAAAATACAACAGGTAAATGCCAACAGGGTAGTTAACGGCACGGTGGAAGTTATCAGCGCGAAGGAAGTACGTCCCGGCGATACGCTTTTGGTAAACCAGGGCGATAAGATCCCGGTTGACGGTGAGGTACTCTCGGGTAATGCTTCGGTTGATGAAGCTATGCTCACCGGTGAAAGTGTCCCGGTTGAAAAAGAAAAATATGATAAAGTAATAGGCGGCACCATCGTACAGCATGGCAATATCAGGATGATAGCCACCAAAGTGGGGTCAAATACCGTTTTGGCGCAGATCATCGAACTGATGAAAAAAGCGCAGGCGGCTAAACCTCCCGTTCAAAAATTAGGCGATAAGGTGGCGGCAATTTTTGTACCCGTAGTTATACTGATAGCGCTGCTGACCTTTGTGATCACCTGGTTTGCTGCGCACACAACACTACAGGTTGCGCTGATGAATGCCATTGCGGTATTGGTGATCTCCTGCCCCTGTGCCATGGGATTAGCCACTCCTACAGCTGTAATGGTTGGCCTTGGCCGCGCAGCCAAAAACGGTATCCTGATAAAAGGCGGTGATACTATTGAGGCAGTCGCGCATACTAAATTCGTAGTTTTTGATAAAACGGGCACCCTGACCACCGGTAAATTCCGTATCAACGACATCAAAGCAGAAGGTGACGCGGATATTGAGGTCATCAGAGGCATTATTTTGGCTATTGAAGAACGCTCTAATCACCCTATCGCCCAATCGCTGGTAAGCGGGCTAAAGGCTTTACCGCAAACAAAACTGATCTTAAAATCTGCGAAAGAAGAAAAAGGACTCGGCATGCGTGCTGAAGATGTTGGCGGGAACCATTATTTCCTCGGTACAGGCAAATCAAAGGGTGAGGATGATTTTAACTTGTCGCTTTACAAAAATCAGCAGCTCATGGCGCAGATAGCTGTTGATGATGAAGTAAAACCGGAGGCGGCAACACTGATCGCGCAGCTAAAGAAAATGAACATTGTCCCTGTGTTGTTAAGCGGCGATAAAGACAACAGGTGCTTAAAAGTGGCAAAACTGGTAGGGATTGACGATGTGCATTCCGAAAAATTGCCGGATGAAAAGCTCACCGTTATTGATATATACAAACAAAAGGGCAAAACCATTATGATTGGCGACGGTATTAACGACGCCCCTGCCCTTACCCAGGCCGATGTGGGCGTTTCCATGAATGATGCCAGCCAGGTCGCTATACAGTCGGCCAGGGTGGTATTGCTGAATACCGATCTGCATTCGGTTATTAAGTTTTTGCAGATCAGCAAGCATACGCTGATCACCATCAAACAAAACCTTTTCTGGGCCTTTGCTTATAACGTTGTTGCCATACCCATTGCCGCCCTGGGCTTTTTAAACCCCATGGTTGGCGCTTTCGCGATGGCTTTTTCGGATGTGGTGGTGATTGGGAATTCATTGCGATTAAAAATGAAGAGGCTGGATTAGTTCATGGTTCATAGATCATGGTTCATAGCTGTTTGCCGTTTTTAAAAGATTGTTAGCCGCCTAATGCTATCATTTTGTATTTTTGCCCCTTCATAAAATCATGAATGATTGCAGCTGCCATGAACTATGAACCATCAACCATGAACTAAAGAATGATCGAAATATTTACAGACGGCGCATCAAGCGGAAACCCGGGGCCGGGTGGTTACGGGGTGATATTACGCTCGGGCAAACATTATAAAGAACTTTCCGAAGGTTTCCGCAAAACCACCAACAACCGCATGGAACTGCTTGCGGTGATTAAAGGACTGGAAGCCATAAAAAGCCCGAACCGGGAAGTTACAATTTTCTCCGATTCCAAATATGTGATCGACGCCATTGAAAAAAGATGGGTTTACGGCTGGCTGCAAAAAGGCTTTAAGGATAAAAAGAACAAAGATTTATGGCTGCGTTACCTCGAAATCAGCAAAATACATAAAATCAAGTTCATCTGGGTACGCGGCCACGCCGGTCACCCCGAAAACGAACGCTGCGATGTACTTGCAGTTGCAGCAGGAAAACAAAAAGACTTATTGATTGATTCTGTTTTTGAAATGGAAAATTCGAAGATAAATCTTCTTTAGCCTGTAGTTTCGCCTCACCCTGCCCTCTCCAAAGGAGAGGGTTCTGAGAAGGTAGTTCTAAAAGTCCTCTCCTTTGGAGAGGATTTAGGTGAGGCCAAA
>JBIOHE010000069.1:0-15902 GCA_044448725.1 Sphingobacteriales bacterium
ATCGTCGTTTTCGCTTACCGTTATAGCAATGTCGTGATTGTTTATACCAACCATGTTCCACACCAGGTATATGCTTAAACCGAAGATGCAAAAGGCGGTTAAAAAAAAGCTTGTTTTCATTTGGCTACTGTTTTAAGGTGAATATTTTGATTTATGTTTAATTTTAGTGCTATGCTTAACCAAAGATATATGTTTTGTATGGTAATATGCAATACATAGTTCTATAATTAATTCAAATAAAATATAAATTATTGATAGTCAATTAAATAAAATTTAATTGACTATCAATCGGGCGTGTAAAAAAGAATTAAAGCGTCCGATTGGTACGGGGATATTTTACCTGAACATATTGTGATCATTTAATTGCATTTCATATTCCGGCATATCGGTGGGAGACGCGATGCATCGCGTCTTTTTGCGCCCTGGGAGGTTATTGTAATTGTCTTTATTCCCATTTCCTAATCCCCCAACTTTTTCACAATTTTACTGCCATCATAAAATAGCATCATGAACTATTGGCTCGTAAAATCAGAACCTCACAAATACAGCTGGGAAAAATTTAACCAGGATGGCCGTACCTTTTGGGATGGCGTACGTAATTACCAGGCGCGTAATAATTTACGCGAAATGAAGGAAGGTGACCTGGTGCTGTTTTACCATAGCAACGAAGGCAAAGAAGTAGTGGGCATAGCGAAAGTGGCCAAAGAATTTTATCAGGACCCTACCACCACCGACCCAAACTGGGTGGTTGTTGACCTTGTACCCATGGAAAGCCTTAAAAACCCGGTTACCCTGGAGCAAATTAAAGCCGATGAGCAATTACAACAGATCCACCTGGTGCGCCAGGGAAGGTTATCAGTAATGGGCCTTAAGCCCGAGGAGTTTGACCATATTGTGGCATTGGGGAGCTGATATATTCAATACGCGATGTTAAAAATGACATTTTTGGTTAGTAATTATGTCATTTCGAACGAGGTACGAGGAGAAAACTTGTACTACAGGCATTGCGGCTATGCTCGGCGTTTAAGTTTTCTCGCTATCACTCGAAATGACATAATCGTTAATTAGAATTACAAAGTTCGCATCAAATAACCATCGCTTTATGCATAATTTTTCTTTGATAATTACTAAAAAGTATTTCACGAGTTTAGCTGGTATCGTACTTATTATATCCACTCCTTTAATTGCACTCGCTCAATCCCCGTTTAAAAATTTCGGAAATTTATTTACCATCCCCAAAAACTACGTGGCGGAGTATACAAAAACGCCACCGGTAATTGATGGCGACATTAACGATACCATTTGGCAGGGAGCCAGCTGGTCGGATAATTTTGTGGATATTGAGGGGGATCTTAAACCAAAACCCGCACTGCAAACCAATGTAAAAATGCTATGGGACGATAGCTGCCTGTACATTGCCGCCCGGATACACGACCCTAATGTATGGGCTTATTTAACGCAGCATGATGATATCGTTTTTCGCGATAATGATTTCGAGGTATTTATCAATCCAAATAATACCACGCACCGTTATTTTGAAATGGAATTTAACGCCCGCAATACCGTTTTCGACTTGTTTTTAAATAAACCCTACCGAAACGGGGGCGATGCTATGATCAACTGGAATGTGGAGGGCTTGCGGTCGGCGGTGAAGGTGCAGGGTACACTAAACGATCCTTCCGGCACGGATAAGGGATGGACTATTGAGCTGGCTATCCCTTTCAAAGCCATCAGCCTTGGTAACACTGTGCAGATACCAAAGCAGGGGGCTTTATGGCGCATCAATTTTTCGCGTGTAGAGTGGGATACAAAGGCAGTTAATGGCAAATACGTTAAACTTACTGATAGCAATGGGCATAATTTACCCGAGCACAATTGGGTATGGTCGCCGCAGGGTGTGGTGGATATGCATTATCCTGAGCGCTGGGGATATTTACAATTTAGTAAGGGTAACACAAATAATACATTGTTCAACTTACCATATTCCGAGCAGCAAAAACGATATTTATGGCTGATTTATTATCAGGAGAGAAATTGGTACAATAAACATCATGCTTATAACCAATCGTTGTCCAAATTTGACCTTAAAAATTCCGTTAAGGTTAACGGTAATTTGAATGACCTTAAAATTGAAGCAACTGCGCATCAGTTTATGGTATTTATTACTGATAAAAAAGATAATATCACCTGGACAATTAATCAGGAAGGGCTAATAAGCCAGATAAATCCAAAGTTGGGTGAGTAACCGCAAAAGACTTACCGGACAATAAATAACAATGTAAATGAATAAAAGGGAGTTTTTAAAAGCAGGCTTATTAGCAGGCATAGCGTCGCAAATACCGTTAAAAAGCGAAGCATCCGCCGATATTTTTAATAAAAAGAAAAAGAAAATAAAGAACTGGCTGTGGACAAACCCGAACCCAAAAGATACAGACGACGAACTGAAAACCCGCTACACTTCCTTTAAAGCTGCCGGGATTACAGGGATTTTCTTCGAGGCCGATAGTGAAAGGCATTTCCGCGCCGCCAAAGACCACGGGCTTGAAGCACACCGCTGGATCTGGACCTTTAACCGGGCGGAACTGATCAGCACCCATCCCGAATGGTACAGCAAAAACCGTAACGGAGAATCCTGCGCCGATAAACCCCCTTATGTAAATTATTACCGCTGGTTATGCCCCTCGCGGCCGGAAGTACAGCAATATCTGGAGCAACAGGTGAGTGATATTTTGGATAAAGATTATGTCGATGGCATCCACCTCGACTATGTGCGTTATTGCGATGTAGTGCTGCCTGTAAACCTTTGGGCTAAGTACAGCATTGTGCAAACACAGGAATTACCGGAGTATGATTATTGCTATTGCGATGTATGCCGCGCTGGGTTCAAGGAGAAGTATGGGACGGATATTGCTGAAATCAAATACCCCGAAGCAAGTCTTTCATGGCGATTGTACAGATATAATAATATCAGCCGTGTGGTTAATAGTTTATCGGCTATAGCCCATGGGCGTAAAAAGAAGATTACGGCGGCTGTTTTCCCTACGCCCGAAGTTGCGCGGCGCAATGTGCGGCAAGACTGGACCAACTGGAACCTTGATGGCGTTTGTCCGATGATTTACCACGGTTTCTATAAAGAAAAAGTAGGCTGGATAGGGGATGCCGTAGGCGAGGGCGTACACTTTTTAGCCGGTTCATTCCCGCTTTATGCAGGTCTTTATTTATCCGATTTTAAGAGCGATGATGAAGTGCGGCAGGGGATACAATATGCGCTAAAAAATGGCGCATCAGGCGTTTCGCTTTTTGGAAACCCTGCACAGCAGGTTTTGGATATTTTGAAGCAGGGAACCGCCGGTTTTAGCCTCACCTAAATCCTCTCCAAAGGAGAGGCCTTTAACTCCGTTGGTTTCAGAACCCTCTCCCCTGCCTGCGGGCAGGCAGGGGAGAGGGCAGGGTGAGGCCCCTAAAACTTCCCGTAGAAATTAGAAATATCAAAATAAACATCGGTTTCTTTATTATCTGACATGATGATATGGATAATATCGTAGGGTTTATTTTTGTAATAATTGAGCGACTGGCCTTTGGTTTTATAACCGGGATATTTGTCCCTGAGCCAGGCATATTCAGCGTGAATGCCCTGGGTTTCGTGGTCCTCGTGAATAACAATTGCTTTTTCGTATGACGAACCATCATTCCCGGCCACGGATGCAGTTGCGCTATTCTGTATTGTTTTTTTAGCGCTTGAGCAGGAAGCACCTAAAGCGCAGATGATAAAGATGTAAATAATTGCCTTTCTCATAAAAATTCAGGTTTGTTAAATATAGGGTTATTATTGAATAACAAACCTGTCTGTCAACGCGAATCCCGAATTTTGTTCGCAAAGCGGTTCTTACTCCGGGTTCTCCCCAAAAAACAAGGCCTTCAGTTCTGTGGCGTCATTTGGTTTCATTTTTCCGGCAAGTATCAGGCGCAGCTGGCGGCGGCGCAGGGCGCCGTCAAATAATGCGATTTCTTCAAAGGTTTCGGGTAATAATTCGGGTACCGGTATCGTGTGGCCATCTTTATCAAGCGCTACGAAGGTATAATAGGCCTCGTTGCTTTTTATCCTTGTGCCTGAGGGTATATTTTCTGCATAAACATTAAGCCTAACCTCAACCGAGGTGGTAAACGCGCGGGATACTTTCGCTTCAATAGTGATCACATCGCCCAGTTTAATAGGATGCTTAAAAGAAACATTGTCAACCGAAGCCGTCACTACAACACGGTTGCAATGTTTTTGCGCCGAAATGGCCGCAGCAATATCCATCCAGTGCAGCAAACGCCCGCCCATTAAATTATTAAGCGGATTGGTATCATTGGGTAATACCAGTTCATTCATTATGGTATATGATTCTTTCGGCGTTTTTCCTTTCATGCGGTCCTTTTTTGTGCAAAGATACTTATTACGCTGAAAGAACCCCGGTCCATTCAAAACCTTTCGCCATTAACCTTTAACCTTAAAAATCAGTCATTTTTTTTTCTGGACGGTTTTCCGTCTTCATCCAGGTTCAAAGTATAAGCTGATTCCGAAGCATTATATGATTGCTGCAAAATATCCGTATCGGTAGTATTTTCATCAACCGGGGTTTCATCCAGTCCGTTTGAATGGATATCCTGCTGGCTTTGCTGATCTTCGGCATCAAATTCATCTGAATCATCTGGCGGGATTTGGTCTTCTGGGTTTATCATGGCAGTTCTTATTTTATTTTCAAGATTAACAATGAAACCAATACGATTGTTTCCTTCCCTGAAATAATTTCTGCTTCGCAAATCGTAAATCGTAAATCCGAAATCGTAAATTAAAACAGCCCTTCATCGGCAAAGCTGTAAAAGCCCTCGTCAGAAATAATCAGGTGGTCGAGGATATTGATGCCCATTATTTTACCTGCATCGCCAATCCTTTTAGTAAGATTAATATCATTCTGACTTGGTTTTAAGTTCCCTGAAGGGTGATTATGAACCATGATGACGCCTGTAGCCTGGTGCTGCAGGGCCATACCGAAGATTATTTTAGGATCGACCACCGTTTCCGATAAGCCGCCCCTGCTCAGCAGTTCCTTTCCCAAAACTTTTTGCGACCTGCCTGTCAGGATGATCCAAAACTCCTCGTGGTTAAGGTCAATCAGGTGACGGCGGATAATATTATAAGCATCCCGGCTGCTTTTAATATAATCAGGTGTTTTTGTTTCGAAATCATTCCGGCGGCGGCCTATCTCCAGCGCGGCGATGATGGAAATGGCTTTGGCTTCGCCGATGCCTTTAAAGTTTGAAAGTTCGCTTATCGAAGCCTTCCCGAGTTTGTTCAGGTCGTTATCATAGTGATGGAGGATGCGTTTGCTTAATTCAACCGCCGTTTCGTTCCGGCTACCCGAGCCGATAAGAATGGCGATGAGTTCTGCATCAGTTAAGGCGCGCCTGCCCTGGCCCGCCAGCTTTTCACGCGGCCGGTCTTCCTCCGCCCATGATTTTATGCCGATTTTGTTTTCGTAGTTATTCACGGCATTAAGGTATAATTTTTTTTTGTCTGAACCATGATTTACATGATTCAAAGATTTCTTGATTTTAAAGCAGTGAAATCAGGGAATCCTAAAATCCTTTAATCATGGTTCAGACAATTGCGGCTCTAATTACCGGCTCACCACCAATACCCTGAATGTTCCCGGTATAGCGGCGGGCCTGAAAGATTTTGGGTCCTTTGGTTTAAAATCTGCTGTTGGCAAATATATCTTGTGGGTGATTTGGTCAACAGCATTTGTTCTGGCGCCTTTTTCGGTTTTAAGCACCTGGGCAACGGTAAACTGATCGGGAGAAATTTCTTTTATAATGGTTAATGTACCTTCGCCGTTTGAAGAATAAACGGTGTTCAGTTTCACATCAAAACCAACAGCATCGCATTCATCACCAATAGGCAGGGTAGTCACAATTTTTCCGTTAGTGGCATTCATTACCACCAGTAAATTACCATCGCAACCGGCAAAAAGCCGCATCGTATTCCTGTCCATTGCCAAACCAGAAGGGCCTTTACCTGGCGCCAGGGGCCATGTATTAACTATTTTAAAAGTAGTGGCATCAATTACATCAATTTCGCTTTTCTCGGCGTTGTTTACATAGATTTTACCTTTGCCATCGCTCGTTGCGGTTTCCGGCCAGCCAGTCAATTGGATGGTTGCAACTGCCTGGTCGGTTACCGGATCAATTACCGTCATGTTTTTACTTCTGCCATTGCAGGAGATCACTTTTTTGGAAAAGGTATCATAAAATATCCCGTCGGCAAACATCCCGGTCGGCACATGACCAAGCACCTTGTTGGTTTTAAGGTCAAAAACCAGTACACTGTTAGCCCCGCCGTTGGTGATATACCCCTTGCCGAGTTCATGCACAAGTGCTATGCCGTGCATGTCTTTGTCGGATTTAATCACCCCGATGGAATCGCCGGTGGTTTTGTTTAAAATATTTACCTGCATGCCGTGCGAGATGTATAAATTATCTGAAAGCGAATCGACCGTTATATAATCATATCCCCCGGCGCTTTTAATGTGGTAGGTGTTTGCTACATGATAATTTTGCGCATAAACTGTTGAATATGCAACCACTGAAAGCAGCGCGATGGCGAGTGTAATCTTTTTCATTAGAAACGAAGTTAAATTGGTTAATTAAAACAATATTACAAACGAATCCTGTTTTTTTTCTGCATAATCTGCCAGGAGGCAAAATTTATAGACGTAGGGGTTTTTTTGTCCGAACCATGATTTACATGATTAAAGGATTTTAGGATTTAAAATCAAGAAATCCTAAAATCCTTCAATCATGGTTCAGACAATATATAATTACCTCAGCAAATTCTTCCAGCTTACGAGTGCGCCTATGATCTTTTCGAGGTCGTCAGCTTTCACACGTTCCTGTTGCATGGTGTCGCGGTGGCGGATGGTTACAGTATTGTCTTCCAATGTTTGATGGTCAACCGTAATGCAAAATGGGGTACCTATTGCATCCTGACGGCGGTAACGCTTGCCGATGGCGTCTTTTTCTTCGTATTGCAGGTTAAAATCAACTTTCAGCCTGTCCATTATCTCGCGCGCCTTTTCGGGCAGGCCGTCTTTTTTGGTAAGCGGGAAAATGGCCGCCTTTACAGGGGCCAAACAAGGGTGCAGACGTAATACGGTGCGACTGTCCTGTTTTTCTTCGGTGCTTAAATCTTCTTCCTCGTAGGCGTTTATCATGGTTAATAAAAACATCCTGTCTAAACCTATCGAAGTTTCAATTACGTAAGGGATATAGTTACCATAAGGTTTCTCAGTAGCAGGATCAATCTCAGGATCAAAATACTGCATTTTTTTGCCAGAGAACTTTTGGTGCTGACTCAAATCAAAATCGGTACGACTGTGTATGCCTTCAACCTCTTTAAAGCCAAAAGGAAAATCAAATTCAATATCGTAGGCAGCGTCGGCATAATGGGCCAGTTTGGTGTGCTCGTGGTAGCGGTATTTTTCGGCATCGGTACCCAGGGCCAGGTGCCATCTTAAACGGGCGGCCTTCCATTTTTCAAACCATTCCTTTTGTGTGCCGGGGCGTACAAAATACTGCATTTCCATCTGCTCAAACTCACGCATACGGATAATGAATTGCCTTGCGATCACCTCGTTACGGAAAGCTTTCCCAATTTGCGCTATACCAAAAGGAATCTTCATCCTGCCCGATTTTTGCACGTTCAGATAATTTACAAATATTCCCTGTGCTGTTTCGGGACGCAGGTAAACCAGATCAGCATCATCAGCAACCGCACCCATCTGAGTGCTGAACATCAGATTAAACTGGCGAACATCGGTCCAGTTGCGGGTGCCGCTGATGGGGCAGGCTATTTCGTGTTCTATAATTAATTCTCTCAGGCGCGGAAGGTCTTCGTTTTTTAGCGCGGTATCCATTTCCAGCTGTAACTGTTCAGCTTTATCGGTTTTGCCGTCTTTATCGTAACGTTCTATCTTGTCTTCAAGCAACTGATCGGCCCGGTATCTTTTTTTCGAGTCCTTATTATCGATCATCGGATCGCTAAAGCCATCCACATGACCACTTGCTTTCCAGATAGTAGGGTGCATAAATATAGCCGAATCAAGGCCGACGATGTTCTCGTTCATCTGTACCATAGACTTCCACCAATAGGTTTTGATGTTGTTTTTTAACTCCACCCCATTTTGCCCGTAATCGTAAACAGCACTCAGGCCATCATAAATTTCACTGGAAGGAAAAACAAAGCCATATTCTTTTGCGTGCGATATAACATTCTTAAAAAGTTCGTCGGTTGATTTGCTCATAATAGCGCAAAGATAGTTTTTGATTTCGGATGTCGGAATTTCGATTTCGGATTTATTTAAAAAGTATGAAAAATAGAAAAACAGCTGGCGCAGTTCAAGTCTCTCCGCCAATGGGCGGAGGAGACCTGCCTACCGGACAGGCAGGTTTAGAAGTGGCTAAGCCCATATTTCTGTTAAATGATGTTAAACAATTACTTACAGAATTACAGATGCTTAATTTTGAATAAAAGATCCCGATTTGTTGTCCCGGAAAATTAAATATTTATTGCTGCTGCTCATCCTGTTAACGGGCGTTGATGCATTTGGCCAAAAAATAACGGGGTTTGTAACAGATAAAACCACCAAGCAACCGCTAAGCGGAGCATTGGTACGTTTAGGCAGTTCACACACTTTTACCAATATTTCGGGAGCTTTTGAGATCACTATACCTTCGGTGTACGACAGCCTTAAAGTAACTCATTTTGCCTATAAATCTTACACCCTGGCTATAAGTAAAGAAACTACAATTTTGCATATTGAACTGGAGCCGATGGTCACAAAACTAAATGAGGTAACAGTACACGGCAACACGGATTTTAAACAGGATTCAATTGAAAACCGCAATGCTTACGCCAAACAATTCAATTATACCGGGCCAAAGGTGATGGATGCCTTTACTGGTAATAGCGACAAACAACCTGGCGACATTATTTCCATAAACCCACTCCTTTTAGTTGCTGCGTTAACCCAAAAAAGCTCACCTGAATACAAGTTTAAAAAAATGCTGATCAGCGATGAGCATGAGCAATATGTGGATGAACATTTTAACAAGGGTATTGTAAGCCGGATAACAGGATTAAGTGGTGATACCTTATCTGTTTTTTTAAAACAATACCGTCCTGCTTATCAATTTGTTTTGAAAGTAACTGATTATGAAATGGAGGTTTATATAAAGGAAAGTTTTAAAAAGTTTAAGGAAGAAGGGTTTAAAAGTGTTGATCCTGTTCTAAATAAAACGGATAAAGATTAGGGGATATTTAGCTTAATTGATTTTTAATTGGAAGATTTGAAAATGCGCATTCCGAGTCCAGGCATTCCGATAGAGACGCGATGCATCGCGTCTCTACGACCTGTTTGCAAAATCATCATTTATTTCCTTTAAATCAGCCAAAAATAGGGGATCTGATGAGGCTTGTTTCATAACGTACAACTTCTCCATTTTAATTAATGAATCGGATGCCTCTGGCTTGTCGCTAATATAACCCTCTATCTTATTATAAAATGCTTTAACCTGTTGGTCATCAGCAGTATCAATAAAATCGTGCAATTTTTCCCTTTTATATGCAGTTGTCATAAATTCTGATTTGGATATAACAAATTTAACCATTTTCAAATCTTCAAATCACCAAATTTTCAAATCAATTCAACACCGGCTGTACATTAGTCAAACTGAATATCTCCGCCATTAAATCATCACTTGGGTTTACTTTAAATAATTTAGAAGGCAGTTCAACAAGCATGCCTTCATCCCGGTCTTGTATCCTGAAACGAAGGGTGCAGTTTTTTACCGGGTATTTTTCGTTGTTGATATTTATCAGTTCCTGTATGTTATCAAGCAGCTGGCTGTTCAGGGCATTCAGCTCCAGGCACACGGTTAACGATTTGGTTAGTTTATCGCGCATTTCGGATAGCAGGCTCATGGTTAATATTTTCATATCCCAGTTGTCTTTCTGCCTGAATTTTTCTTCAATAATGCCTTTCAAATGCAAAAAATATCCGTCAACCAGCAGGTTACGGAATTTTACATAATCATCACCAAACAGGGCAAACTCATACGATTCATTATAATCCTCCAGCACAAAAGTGCCGAAGGGTTTACCGTTTTTGGTCATTTTATGCTGCACATTACCTACCAGCCCACCGACGCATATCTCACCCCTTTTACGCAACTGGGCAAATGCGGTCATTATTTCATCCCCGCCCTCGCCGGAGCGTGCCTTCTGCATATTTTTAAGGTCGCTGATATTGGTATTGCAAAACCTGTCGAGTTCAACCTTGTAATTATCAAGCGGGTGACCGGTTAAATACATCCCGATCACTTCCTTTTCGTACTTTAATTTCTCTATCAAAGGCCATTCTTCGGCTTCGGGCATGGCCGGTTCAGGGATATACGAATTTACAGCCCCCCCTCCAAATAATGAGGATTGTGCGCTGTTTTGCACATTCTGGTAGTCATTGGCATACTTTATCAGGCGTTCAACGCCGGTCAGTACCCCGTTATCTGTTTTTGCAAAAAACTGCGCCCTGTTTAAGCCGAATTCATCAAAGCCGCCGCCGTAAACGAGGTTTTCGTACGATTTGCGGTTCACGCTCCGCGTATTTGAACGCTGCGCAAAATCATAGACCGATTTATATGGCCCGCGCTCCTTACGTTCTTCAATAATGGCTTCTACCGCTTTATCGCCAACGCCTTTAACCCCTGTAAGCCCGAAACGGATCTGTCCCTTTTTATTGGCCGCAAAAGCCATGTCCGATTCATTAATATCAGGCCCCAAAACCTGTATGCCCATCCTTCGGCATTCTTCCATAAAAAAGGTGATCTTTTCCATGTTGTTCTGGTTATTTAAAACCGCTGCCATGTATTCGGACGGGTAATGCGCCTTTAAATAGGCTGTTTGATAAGCCACAAAAGCGTAACAGGTAGAGTGCGATTTATTGAAAGCATATTGGGCAAAAGCCTTCCAGTCTGTCCATATTTTGGTAAGTTTATCTTTAGGGTGGCCCTTAGCGGCTGCACCGTCCATAAACTGGGCCTCCATTTTGTTCAGGATATCCAATTGCTTTTTACCCATCGCTTTACGCAACACGTCCGCATCGCCCTTGCTGAACCCGGCAAGCTTTTGCGACAAAAGCATCACCTGTTCCTGATAGACTGTAATACCGTAGGTTTCGCCCAGGTATTCTTCCATATCGGCAAGGTCGAAGGCAACGGGTTCCTGCCCGTGCTTACGTTTGATGAAGCTTGGGATATACTCAATCGGTCCCGGACGGTACAGGGCGTTCATGGCGATCAGATCCTCAAACTTATCGGGCTTCAAATCGCGCAGGTACATTTGCATCCCGTCACTTTCAAACTGGAACGTGCCGTTTGTATCGCCGCGCTGGTAAAGCTCAAAGGTTTCTTTATCATCCAGCGGGATATAATCAATATCAATGGTTACATCATGGTTTTGTTTGATGAGCCTTAAAGCATCCTTCAAAATGGTGAGGGTTTTCAATCCCAAAAAGTCCATCTTGATAACCCCCGCATCCTCAATTACCCGGCCATCATATTGTGTAACCAGCAGGTCCGAGTCTTTTGCCACGGCAACGGGAACAATATCGGTAAGGTCATAAGGCGCTATAATGATACCTGCCGCATGCACGCCGGTATTACGTACCGAACCTTCCAGCTTTTCAGCCTCACGCAACACCTGCGCACGCAGGTCATTTCCCTTTAAAATTTCTTTTAGTTCGGGAACCTGTTCAATGGCCTCTTTTAGGGTAATGCCCAGGGTATCCGGAACAAGCTTTTTAATAGCGTTCATTTCGGATAGTGGCATATCCAGCACCCGGCCCACATCCTGTATGCTGGTACGGGCGGCCATGGAGCCGTAGGTAATGATCTGCGCTACCTGGTTTTTACCATATTTTTCAACCACATAATCAATCACCCTTTGCCGCCCCGCATCGTCAAAATCCGTATCAATATCGGGCATCGACTTACGGTCGGGGTTCAGGAATCTTTCGAACAGGAGGTTGTACTTCATCGGATCGATATTGGTGATCCCGGTGCAGTAAGCCACCACCGACCCGGCCGCCGAACCACGCCCCGGCCCTATAAATACCCCAATGTTACGTCCATGTTTTATAAAATCGGCCACAATTAAAAAGTAACCGGCAAAACCCATGGTACGGATGGTAAACAGTTCAAAATTTATCCGTTCCTCAACTTCGGGGGTAATATCAATATAACGCTCCTTGGCGCCCGTGAAAGTCAGATGCTTTAAATATTCCCATTGGTTAAGGGTATCGGCATCGGGTGTTTTATGGATGTTAAACTCTTCGGGGATCACAAAGTTTGGCAGCAGGATGTCCCGTTTCAGCTTGAGTACTTCTACCTTATCAACGATCTCATTGGTATTGTCAAGTGACTCAGGAATATCACTGAACAACTTGCCCATTTCGGCCTGTGTTTTAAAATAAAACTGGTCGTTAGGGAAACCGAACCGATAGCCCTTCCCGCCCTCTTCATCGGTGGCAATTGGCGTACTCTGCATATCGCCGGTATTTACACAAAGCAAAATATCATGCGCGTTTGAGTCCTGCTGATCCACATAGTGTGAATCATTGGAGCAGATCACTTTTACATTGTATTTTTTTGCAAATTTTGCCAGTACCAGGTTCACTGTATTCTGCTCAGGAATATCATGGCGCTGCATTTCAATATAGTAATCCTCGCCAAAAAGATCGAGCCACCATTTAAACTCTTCTTCGGCCTCAGCCTCGCTGCCTCTCAAAATAGCCTGCGGGACCGAAGCGCCAAGGCAACAGGTTGTAGCAATGATCCCTTTATGGTATTTTAATATCAGTTCCTTATCAATACGGGGCCACTTACTATACAGGCCCTCCATATAACCAAGCGAGCAAAGCTTAACCAGGTTTTTATAACCTTCAGGATTTTTTGCCAGCATCAGCTGGTGATATCTTTTATCTTTTTTCTCTTTGGTAAATTGCTTTTTATGCCTGTCTTCTACTACATAAAATTCACAGCCTACAATGGGTTTTATACCGTGTTTCCCCGCTTCGGCCACAAACTTAAACACGCCGAACATATTACCATGGTCGGTAATTGCCAGGGCTTTCATGCCATCAGCAGCTGCTTTTTTGTATAGTTTTGATATATCGGCAGCGCCGTCGAGCAATGAGAACTGGGTATGTACGTGTAAGTGCGAAAAATCGGGCATAATATTTTTTATCCTCCTTTAGAAGATAGCAAAGTTACGGAATTTTGGATTTTCGGATGCCCGAATTTGGATTTATGTGGAGAAATATCGAGGGTATTGATAACTAATCTCAAACCGCTTTTGTCATTGCGAGGCACGAAGCAATCGCAAACTTTGCATTTCCGCTGTGCATAGTCCGCAATTGCTTAGTATCTCGCAATTACGATTGAAAATGACCGAAGCAGCAGTCTCTTCATTGTGTCCGTCCGCACCAGTTCAACACCTGTCGTATCCGAAAACGGACGGACACTATAAATGGTTACTTCATATTCCAAACAATCGGTGAATTTACTTTCCGGGATTTTAGTTCCGAATAAACTTCAACCCCTTCTTCTTGATCTATATCTTTTGAACTAAGGATATCAGTCTCATAACAATCATCAAAACTCTCAATCCTCCATCTAACAAACCGACCATCAGAATTTAAATAGGGTTTGGCATATTCATCTTTTCTTTTATCCAGTTTTTTGTATGCGTCATCAGATGTTTGCGCCTTTACAAGCACAAAACGTTTTTCTATACTCTGTTTTTTAGATGAAACCCCTTCAACCTCTATAACAACAGTCATTTTTACACAATAATATCTTGCAAAAGGTGCCTCTTTGGGTTTGATTTTATTCGCAAAATCAATTGATTCAATGTAAACATCACTAACAAAATCAAGTTCTTTTAATATAACAAGTGAATTAAATTTAACTTTTGCTTTAACTCCTAAAGTGCGTTTTTTACCACCAGTAATTTCGAATTTCTCGAATAAACCCAACGAAATCAGCTTTTCGTAATTTTCCTTGTAAATAAGATCGATTTTTTTTATTCGTTCTTTTGGCGCTAAGTCAATAAATTTATGCACATCGGGATACATTAAGGTAATATTAACTTCAGCTGAGCGGTCAGCGTTCGAGATGTTTTTATCTAATTTCCAATTGTTCAAGTATTTTATTTTTTCCATTATGGTTTAATAGCATTATAAGCATAGCTATCATTGCGATTTAATTGTCTTAAATTCCGAAATCGAAATTCCGAAATCCGAAATTGTCCTACTTCCCGTTCAAATTCGGCAAATCATTATTCCCTTTTAAATACCTTTCCAGATACTGAAAACTTACATCGGAGATCAAAATATAGCTTTGCCAGTTATAGGCTGCGCCATGGGCGCCCGGCGGGTAAATGCGTAACTCGGCATCTTTGCCGGCATTGGTTAAAGCGGTTAATAGTTGCATGGTATTTGCCGGGTGAACATTATCATCACTCATGGAATGGATAAGCAACAAATGATCTTTAAGGTTAGCGGCGTAGGTCATATCAGAACTGGCTTTGTAGCCAGCTTCGTTATCCGGTAAGGTTGACATATAGCGTTCAGTATAGATATCATCATACAAACGCCAGTCGGTCACAGGAGAATTGGCTATACCTACTTTAAACACGCCCGGATGGGTAAGCAGCGTGTAGGTGGTGCTGTAACCGCCGTAACTGGTTCCCATTATGGCCATTTTTGACGCATCAACAAAAGGCATTTTAGCAAGATAGTTTGCGGTTTCCACAAAATCGTTGCTTTCCCACTTGCCCAACTGTTTATAAACAACTTTCATAAAGGCGCTGCCGTAATTGGCAATGCCGCGGTTGTTTACGTTCACTACAATGTAGCCGTTTTGTGCAAGCCATTGCTGCCAAATATCCGTTGAAAAACTATTAAATACATCGTGCGATTCCGGCCCGCCATAAACCGTCATCACTACCGGGTATTTTTTATTCGGATCGAAATTGAATGGTTTGATCATATAACCATCCAGACTAACCCCATCGGCGGTTTTAAATTTAAAATATTCGGGGGCCGAATAGGTCTGCGTTTTTAAATAATCGGTTACAGCGTGGTTATCTTCCAGCGTTTTGAGGATTTTACCATGGTCGTCATTTAAGGTGACATGCGTTGGCGTACTTACATTGCTGTAGGTTTCGAGGTAATATTTGGTATTGAGCGACATGTTGATGTCGTGATACCCCGGTACGGTTGACAGTTTTGTTTTATCGCTGCCGTCAAATTTGATGGAATAGAACTGCTGCTCAAGCCCGCCGTCTTCTGCCGATAGATAGTATATCTTTTTTGTATCGGTATTTATTCCGGTAACTTTTATCATATCCCAATCGCCTTTGGTAACCTGGTTAATGAGCTTGCCATCATAACTGTAACGGTAAATATGATAATAGCCTGAACGATCAGATACCCAGAAAAACTCTTTTGTTTTTTCGGGGAAATACACCATATCGTTCACATTGGTATAAAAATTAAAAATGGCTACCCAGGTTGTATTCTGTTCTTCAAGCACAACATGATGTTCGCCGGTTTTTACATTAAAAAAGTACAGTTTCATGTGATTTTGCGCCCTGTTCAGGGTCATCAAAGCCAAAACATCGGGAGTGCTTGTCCAGTAAATGCGCGGGATATAAAAATCGCCGGTTTCATCGGGCGTAAGCCATACCTTTTTGCCGGAAGCTACATCAACAACGCCAATTTTCACTGAAGGATTAGGATCGC
>JBIOHE010000070.1:0-15822 GCA_044448725.1 Sphingobacteriales bacterium
GAAATGACCAATTATATAAGCCTCACCCAACCCTCTCCAAAGGAGAGGGATTTTAAAAAAAGAGTGCAGTTCAAGTCCTCTCCTTTGGAGAGGATTTAGGTGAGGCTAAATGACTAATGACAAAAATGACAGAAATATATAAATACGATAAACCATTTAAGCTTGAATCGGGCAGGCAGTTGCCGGAACTTGAAATAGGGTTTAACACTTACGGCACGCTCAATAAAAACCGGGATAATGTGGTGTGGGTATGCCATGCCCTCACCGCAAACTCGGATGTATTTGACTGGTGGAAGGGGTTATTTGGCGATAACAATTATTTTAATCCCAACGATCATTTTATCGTTTGCGCTAATATACTGGGTTCGCCTTATGGCAGCACTAACCCCTTAAGCAATAACCCGGTTACCGGGCAGCCTTACTATTTGAATTTTCCTCAATTTACTGTCAGGGATATTGTAAAAGCACATCAACTTTTAGCTGAATACCTGAAAATCAATGCCATTGAGATTTTATTAGGCGGTTCGCTCGGCGGTCAGCAGGCTGTTGAATGGGCGATTATGGAGCCGGAACGCATTAAAAACCTGATACTGATTGCTACCAATGCAAAACATTCGCCCTGGGGCATTGCCTTTAACGAATCGCAGCGCCTGGCCATCAGCGCCGACCGTACTTTTTATGCAGGAACACCTGACGGAGGTCAAAAAGGCCTGAAGGCTGCCAGGAGTATTGCGCTGCTATCTTATCGTAACTACAAAACGTATTCCATCACCCAGCAGGAAGAAAAGGATAATCATGTTGATGACTATAAAGCGTCTTCCTACCAAAACTACCAGGGCGAAAAATTGGTAAACCGGTTTAACGCTTACAGTTACTGGTATTTATCAAAAACCATGGATTCGCACAACGTGGGCAGGCACAGGCACGGCGTTGAAAAGGCATTAAGCCTGATAAAAGCCCGTACTTTGGTAATCGGCATAAAATCGGACGTTCTGTTCCCTATTGAAGAACAGCAATACCTGTTCAGGCATATCCCGAAATCAGCCTTTGCCGAACTGGATTCGTTTTACGGGCATGATGGCTTTCTGATTGAAACCGAAGCATTGACAAACATTATTACATCATTCTATAAAACTGATGTAAAAGGTAAAATAATTGAACTGCAACGTACAGCGTAATGAGTAAAAAATTAAATATAGGGTTATTCGGCTTTGGCGTGGTTGGCCAGGGTTTGTATGATATTATCAAAACCAAACATCTGAACCTGGAGATTAAAAAGATCGCCATAAAAGACCCGCATAAACAGAGATCGCTCCCTGCACATCTGTTTACCACCGAAAAAGACGAATTATTAAACAACCCGGAAATTAACACCATTGTTGAACTTATCAACGATACGGAAGCAGCATTTGAAATTGTTTCTAGGGCTTTAAGCTCAGGTAAAAACGTGGTATCGGCCAGTAAAAAAATGATAGCACTTCATTTGGAGGAATTGATCGCATTACAACATAAATATGGCACCTCTTTGTTGTATGAGGGTGCTGTTTGCGGCAGTATCCCCATTATCCGCAACCTCGAAGAATATTATGACAATGAATTGCTCCATTCTATAAGCGGTATTTTTAACGGGTCGTCCAATTATATCCTGTCGAAAGGGTTTATTGAAAACATGGACTATGATACAGCTTTAAAACAGGCACAGGACCTCGGTTTTGCTGAAACCGACCCAACCAGCGACGTAGGCGGTTTTGATGCCAAATATAAACTGGTAATTGCCGCCGCACATGCTTACGGCGTAATTGTAAAGCCTGATGAAGTATTTAATTTAGGGATACAAAACCTGAGCGCGTACGATCTGCAATATGCCCGCGAAAAGAATATTAAAATAAAACTGGTACCCGTTGCCAAAGAACTTGACGACCGCCATGTGGCTTTATTTGTATTGCCAAAATTTGTTAACGACAAAGAGTTTTTATATAATGTGGAATACGAGTACAATGGTGTAATTGTACAGGCAGCCTTTGCCGACCAGCAATTCTTTTTTGGCAAAGGCGCCGGGGGCCACCCTACCGGTTCGGCGGTTTTATCGGATATTGCCGCTTTGCGTTATGATTACCAGTACGAATACAAAAAAGCAAAGGAACGCACCGATCTTAATTTTACCAATAACATTGAGCTGAACATTTATTTGCGGTACGAAGATGAAAGTTTGGTTGAAATTTTGAACTTTTCTGATATCCATGAGCGTTACTATTCAGGCAATTACAAATTTGTTATCGGAAAGATCAACCTTCAGAATCTGATAGATAATCAACAGCTTATCGAAAAAAATAAAGCATTCATAGCCTTTGCCGACCAGCTTGCCGGGGTAAACTTAGCCCCCGAAGTAAAACTGGAAGCGACAGCATTTTGATATTTTCTTTTGTTTATTTAGTTTTTTAAAAAGGCCCCTTATTGGGGTCTTTTTTTGTTGTTGGATATTTCAGCCTATTTAAATATTTAATTATATTGGCCCTACAGACAACGGGTTGAAACCCGTTGCTACAAAATGGTTCGAGCCTATGGCTCTTATTAAAAAGCAACAAAGAGACGTAGTCACGATCAAGCTTATGGTAAAATATGGTCCGTGCCTACGCCACTCTTCTATATCTGATTTATACACAACGGGTTAAAACCCGTTGCTACAAAATGGTTCGAGCCGATGGCTCTTTAGTATATAATAATATCAAACAATAAGAGACGTAGTCTCGGTCAATATTATAGCAACGGATTTTAATCCGTTGGATAAATGCAAACAAAAGTAACGGGAACCGTAGGTTCGGCCCATATAAATATTGAACTATTTATGATAACGACACGCTTTTATAATTCTTAAAATATTTCCCGGCAACTCTCTTAAATATCGTTATGCCCTCAAGGATAACATTCCACACCTGTTTACTATATTTGTCCACAACCCGGAAAATTCATCGCATGTCAAAACTCTCCAAACTTATAACCAACAAACCACTGGTATTAACCTTATATTTTGGCCTGAGTTTGTTCGCGGTGGTTAAAAGTGTTTTGCTAAACCATATACACGATAACTATTTTGTGTATAAATCGGGCTTTATTAATACCATACACCAGCATAGCCCTTTTGGCATGCTGCGCGGTCCCGGCCACGACCTGTATCATTACGGCCCGGTATTTTCATTATTAATGGCGCCTTTCGCCTTGTTGCCTGATGGTTTGGGTGTTATACTATGGGTAATGTTTAATGCGTGGGTGTTGTATATCGCCATAAAGCATTTGCCTTTAAAAGAAAACCATTACGTAATAATTTTATTGATATGCGCCCATGAGCTGATGACCTCAACTGCAAACGTTGAGATCAACCCGCTGATCGGCGGCCTTATCATTCTCAGTTTTGTATTTATCAGGGATAAAAAAGATTTTTGGGCCGCTTTTGTGATCGTTTTAGGCGTATTTATAAAACTGTACGGCATAGTTGGACTGGCTTTCTTTTTCCTATCAAAAGATAAACTGAAGTTTGTTTTAAGCCTGATATTTTGGTCGGTTATACTGTTTGTATTACCGATGCTTATCTCCTCGCCTGCTTATATCGTCCACACCTATCACGACTGGTATGGCGACCTGGTACAAAAAAATCTCAATAATATAGGTCACAGCCTGCAGGATGTATCATTAATGGGGCTTATCCGTAACATTTTTAATTACCGGGCTTTATCAAACATTACGGTACTTGTACCTGGCGTTTTACTGTTTGCCGCTTGGTATTTGAGGGTGAAACTTTTTGATAACGTTCAATATCAGCTTTTGCTGCTGGCCTCAACACTTATTTTTGTAATTATTTTCAGCAGTTCGTCCGAGTCGCCCACTTATATCATTGCCTTTGCAGGGGTCGGCATTTGGTTTATGAACCTCGAAAGACCGGCCACCACATTTGAGATAGGTTTATTTGTTTTTGCGCTGTTATTGACGAGCCTGTCGCCGTCCGATCTTTTTCCTAAATATATAAGGGTGAACTACGTGATCCCCTACAAATTGAAGGCGCTGCCCTGTGTGTTGATATGGTTTAAGGTAATTCATGAAATGATGACCCGGAAGTTTTCAGATTTGACAGCGGATAATAGCGTATTGTAGTTCAGTCCGCCGGTAATGAACAAAATTGTGCGCTGATTTAACATTAATGACCGGAGGCTGTTTTCTTTATTAACCAGGCGTCGATACTGTATGAATAATCTGGTAAAGAAGCCAAAACGAAACTTGCTGCACTCAAAGTAAACACAGAATAACCCAAAGGGGAATCGATACCAAATGATATTGCCATGGCACAGGCAAAACAGAAGCTTAATATCCCGCTGCCTATAGCAGCGATGCGGGTAAATAAGCCTGTCATTATCAGTAAACCAAACGTTGCTTCACCAATAGTGGCTAAAGTTGCCATCACCGGGATTACTCCGGCCGGTAAAAAGCTCATTACCTGGCGGGCGTAAGCTACAAAATGGGTCCAGTCACCCCAACCAACATGCGGCTTACCGTTGGCGCCTAATATCCCGAAACGGTCTGCTACCTCCCACAAATAAGCCGCCCCAATCGCTAACCGTAGATAGAGGGTAGGAAATATTAAATTTTTAAGAGGATTCATACGATAATTTTTAACTACTAAAAAAACCCACTTTTATCATTATAAAAGTGGGTTTTACTATGTTTTTAATGCGGGCTTTAGGGGGAACTATGATCTATATCTCCCGTCCCGGGTCCCAGTTTTCAAGATAGTCAGCTACGCGCTTTACAAACGTACCGCCTAAAGCGCCGTCAACCACCCGGTGATCATAAGATAAGGACAGGAACATCATGTGACGGATGCCTATCATATCTCCCTGCAACGTTTCAATAACCGCCGGTTTTTTCCTGATGGCCCCAACAGCAAGGATAGCAACCTGCGGCTGGTTGATGATTGGCGTACCCATCACATTTCCAAACGAACCAACGTTTGTTATGGTAAATGTACCGCCCTGCACATCGTCAGGTTTAAGCTTGTTAGTACGTGCACGGTTTGCCAGGTCATTAACTGCTTTGGTAAGACCAATCAGGCTTAGTTCATCCGCTCTTTTAATAACAGGCACTATGAGGTTACCGCTCGGCAAGGCTGTAGCCATGCTGATATTGATATCTTTTTTCTTTATGATCTGTGTGCCGTTTACCTGGATATTGATCATCGGCAGATCTTTTATAGCTCGGACAACCGCTTCAATAAAGATAGGGGTGAAAGTAATTTTCTCACCTTCCCGTTTTTCAAAGCCCCCTTTTATTTTTTCCCGCCATAAAACCAGGTTGGTTACATCCGCCTCTACAAATGAAGTTACATGCGGTGAGGTATGCTTGCTCATTACCATGTGGTCGGAAATAAGCCTGCGCATCCTGTCCATTTCAATGATCTCATCGCCGCCGCCAAGCGAAGTTGTATTCACAACAGGCTCGGGTTTAGCCGGTTCAGGCCGGGGTATTTCAAACACCGGTTCCGGTTTTGGAGTTTCAGCAACAGGTTCGGGCCGTGGCGCTTCATATACAGGTTCAGACACGGGCTGTTCAAACACTGGCCCTGGTTCAGTCAACTCTATAAGCGGCTCAGGAATAGTATCCGGCTCAGCAAAGCCTGTCTCTGCAACCGGCGCTTGTATATTTGGCTCAACAGATTCAGAAAACATGGCCTCATCACCCTTTATTGCCGACGCAACCTGGTGTTTTTGCTGAATATAATTCAGCAGGTCATCTTTTGTCAACCGGCCCTCTGCCCCTGTACCCGGAATTTGATCCAGTTCTGTATTGTCTATTCCTTCCTGCGCAGCTATATTTTTAACTAAAGGCGAATAAAACCTCTGCGGGCTTTTGACCCCATTTTCGGCTTTAGGCACAGCAAGTTCTTCAAGTTGTCCGGTATAAGGTACCGGTTGACTTAATTCTTCACGTTGCTCAGCAAAAACAGGTGGCTTGGTTTCTTCCGGTACGTTTATTTCAGGCTGTGGTGTTTCAACAGGCGGCCATGACCTGTGTGGTTGTTCAACCGGGGCTAAAGGTTCCTGTACCGGTATTTGCACTTCCGGCTCCAACAGGCGGATTTCAGGAGCTGCCGCTTTCGTTTCTTCTGCGGGCTGATAAACAGGGGGTATAACGGCCTTTTCTTCAACCGGTTGATAAACAGGCGCCGCAACGGGAGGTGTAGCAATTTCTTCGGGTTCCCCGGTTTCAATGACCGCTATAACCGCGCCAACCTGCACTACATCGTTGTCTTTATAAAGGCACTCCAATAATTTACCCGCTACCGGGGACGGAACGTCTGAGTCAACTTTATCGGTAGCAATTTCCATTACTGTTTCATCGGCTTCAATATAATCCCCGGGCTTTTTAGTCCATTTGATTACAGTTGCCTCTGCAACACTTTCCCCCATTTTTGGCAGTAACAGTTTATATTGGGCCATAGACAATAATTATCGTAACGGCCAAAATTAGCTGTTTTTGTTGTTATTTTCCACTTTCGTGCAGTAAAGTATTCAACATATTTAAGGCCGAAATTGCGCTCCTTTCGATGTTTTGCTTTCGTTTATTACCAAATGTTAATTTCTTTACCAAAGTTTTGTTAGTATTGGCTACGGCTATCCACACCGTACCAACGGGCTTATCCGGCGTCCCTCCGTCGGGGCCGGCAATCCCTGTAACTGCCACCGCGTAATCGGATTTAAAATTATGCAAAGCGCCTTCTGCCATCTCAGTAACTGTTTCTTTGCTTACAGCCCCATATCGTTCCAGCGTGTCTTTCTTTACTCCTAAAACGCTTTCCTTAAATTGATTTGAATAAGATACCGCCCCTCCCAAAAAAACCTTCGACGAGCCTGCATGTTGCGTAAAAAGATGGGATATATAACCGCCGGTACAGCTTTCGGCCAGCGACAGGGTCAGCTCCTTTTCGGTCATAAAATTTAAAATGGCCTTTTCAATGGGAATATCCTCTTCGGCAGCAACCACATTGGCAACGCGTTCAACAATTTTAGCCGCATATTCATCCACTTTGTTTTTTAAAAAGGGTTCATCTTCTCCGTACCCGCTTAACCTCAGCCTTACCTGGCCAAGTTTTGGCAAATAGGCCAGCTTAATATACGATGGCAACGAATCCTCGATGTCAGCAATCCTGTCAGCCAGAAACGATTCTCCTTCTCCAACGGTTAAAATGGTTTTATGTATGATAAAAGGAAGTTTTAACGATGATTTTAGTTTGGGAATTACCTCATCTTCCATCATATACATCATCTCGTGAGGTACTCCCGGCATCGAAACATATATTTTTCCTTTCACATTAAACCACATCCCCGGCGCTGTACCATTTTTGTTCAGTATAACCTCGCAATTCTCAGGCACCTGGGCCTGCAGCCGGTTCACTTCGAGCATGGGCCGGTTGTAACGCGAAAAAATATTGATCACATTATCCAGTGCTTCCTGGTTTTCAACCAGCCCGACTTTAAAATATTCAGCCAGTGTATTTTTTGTGATGTCGTCTTTAGTGGGCCCCAAACCGCCTGTCACCAATATAATATCAGCCCTTTTTGCTGCCTCCGCAAGGGCAGTCAATATATGCTGCCGGTCATCAGATACTGATGAAATTTGTTTTATGCGTATGCCAATATCATTAAGCGCCGCGGCCATCCAGGCCGAATTGGTGTCAACAATTTGCCCTATAAGGATTTCGTCTCCGATAGTTATTATTTCTGCAAGCATTTCTATTGTCTAATATCCGCTAAAACCCTGGTTGCTGGTATAGTCGCTCCGTTTACTCAGTTTTAAGTCCTGTAAAATTGCGGCTTTTACTTTCAAAGTAACGTTATATGATTTAAAATACCCAAAGGGTACCCATTGAAAATTAAGGTCCCAGCAATGCAGGTCGCGGTAAATAGTAAACGAAGGGACGCTGCTAAGTTTCAAGGCCCTTAAATCGAAACTGGTGCTATACTGAATTTTCCATTTGGCGGTAAGGCTTACATCGCCGCTTAACATAACAGTATTAGAATTACTTGTGCTTGTATAGTTATTATTGTAGCTGAAACTATAGTTAAATGATAAGTTCCAGGGCACATTAAAATCTATATAGGCGCTTGGGTCGCTATTGATCATAGCCAATCTTTGGGCTTGCTGCGGGTTTATTGTTTGTAAGGTACTACCCGGCTGTGTTACCTGGCGGGGATGAAAAGTTGCCGGGTTTAATGCGCCGCTCATTGAAAAATTAATCGAAGTTAATACAGGGAACTTACCATCCTGAAATGTGTAACGATTTATTGGTATAGCATTCTGACGTATTTGTCCGTTTCCAATCGAATCAATTATCCTAGTTTCATAAGGATTTAACTGACCGGAAAAGGAAAGGTTTATTTTTTGGTTAAACAGGGCTGTATGAGCCGAGAATGATATTGGCTGAAGCCGCATTGAGTCCTGCGCGAAATTGTAAAATGTTGAAAATGTGAAGCCCTGAAGCAGATCTACCTTTTTAGGTTTCCCCGAAGTATCGGTGGTTTTAGGCTTGAATTTAGCCTGCAGGATATTGTCAAGGCTAAGCCCGATCCCTGCCTGCTTGCCTCCTGAAGGAAAACCATCCTGAAAAATTGAATATTTTTGGCTTGTATAGGGGTATGGTATGGTGGCATTGCTCACAACAGTTTTATAGTACCCGTAACCCGGCAACGAAAAGTCAGGATTGTAGCTAAAACTAAGGCTTGGCGTCATCACGTGCCTCAGGGCCATCAGATTCCCTTTCCTGAAGTCAATTTCGCTGTAAATTTTTGTTGATAAACTGGTGCTTAGGTTGTATGAACCCGCCCTTTTAAACCCGCCAACGGTATCTGTTACCAGGGAGTCCATACCCGAAATGCTGCCTCTTGCAAAGGACTTCCTGATCGTTTGCAAATACCAGTGCTCTGTATAATTTGCATTGGCGCTGAATTGAAAATAATGCAATACGTTAAAACTGATACCAACCGGAATATTATGCACGATGGAGGTTTGCAAATTTTTCGCAAAATTATTGCCTTTGAATAACTCCGCTTCAGGCATGCCATTGATTGAATTTGAGGCCTGTAAAGAATAACTGAGGGTTATTTTTTGATACCATTTTTGGTCGCCCACCCTGTCTTTTGAATCAAACGGGCTCATGGATGCCATTGAAAAGCTTAAGGTTGGCAATGTTAGTGAAATAGTTTTCCGGGCAATATCCTGGCTGTGTGTAAGGCCAATGCTCATATTAAAAGGTGTGCCTGCCCAGGTTTTGCTGTAATTAATGGACGAACTCAGGGTATTGTTTACCAGTGACTGGGGGCTGTAATTACTGCTTGCCGGGTCATTTCTGGCAAAAGATGATGTGCCTGCATTAACCGATGCGCTAAAGGTGCTGCCGGGGCTCGCATTAGGGTCCTGGCTATGCGACCATGTAACGTTAAAATCCTTGGCCGCCGGATCGCCGGGAAGCCCGTAATTATGAGACCCGTAACTTAAAACCAGTGTGCCTGAATACTTATAGCGCTTCAAATAACGCAACGTTTCATTTATTTCGTACGAGCCTTTGGAGTAAACAGTCCCCATATTGGTCAGGTCCATATAATCGCTGATCCCGATATAATAGCCAAAGTTGCGGAGGTAAAAACCAAGTTGCGCATCTTCGCCGAATGTAGGTATAATTACACCCGAACTGCGCGTATCGGGTTTTGGGAAAAAACCGAATGGTATAGCCAGGGGAAGCGGGATACCTTCAATCTCAAGGTATGCCGGACCGGAAACAATCCGGTTTTTTTCGGCGATACCCTTGGTAATTACTATCCCGAAATGGGTATCCGGGTATGGCAGGTCGCAGGTGCTAAAGATTACATTGCGGTAAGCGATTTCATTTTTAGCGAGTGTTTTAGCCTCCCCGCCGGAAAGAAAATTCCCGTCCTGGTCAGACGCAGGGTTAATAATATGTCCTTTTTTTGTTTGATAGTTAAAAAACAACGAGTCGGATAAAACGGGCTTCTCTTTACCCTGTTTAGAGATTGGCCTCCCTACGTACCGTTTGGTTACGGGGTCGATACTTCCTCTCGCAAACAGAATGTGATTTTTTTGGTCAACACGGATATAATCCGCGTCGAGCTCAAAATCCTCATAAGTTACACGGGCCTGCCCGTATAAATAAGTGAGCTGATGCTCATGGTCAACAATTGTTGAATCTTCTGCATGTGATTTTACCTCTGATTGCAGGCCTTCTTTATTCTTTTTGGTTGTATCGGTTGCAGCAACTGCGTTTTTTGCAGGGGAAGTTCCCTTAGATTTCTTACCTTTAATAAATTTAGCGTCCTTTACAGTGTCAAGTTTGATAATAGTGTCTGCAGACAGACTATAGCAATTAAAGCCGCGTTTATATGGTGTAGCACCCGCATTTGCTATTAAAATAATTGCAGAAAGAAAAAATAGGATTATGAATTTCAAAATAGATTATGAATTGTATTTTTGCAGATATAGTTAACAGCGTTCAAAAATAATGAAAAATAAGGCATTGAAAAGATTGATTTACAGTTTATCGTTAATGATAACATTTGTTCCGTCATTGTCTTTTGCATTAACCGCTCATTTAAAACATGATACCGTAGTTGCCAGTGGCTACAAACTCAGGACCATTATTATCGATCCGGGGCATGGTGGCAGTCATCCATCCGGAGTATCGGGCACATTTTCCCATGGCGCTTCCGGTTCATATTCGTTTGAGAGAAATGTAACGCTTGCCCTGGCATTAAAATTGCAAAAAGAAATAGAAAAAGAAATCCCAAACTTAAAAGTAGTACTTACACGCACTACAGAAGAGGATGTTTCTTTGCAAAGAAGGGCCGAAATTGCTAATGAAAACAAAGGGGACCTGTTTATTTCGCTGCATTGTAATTCGTTGCCAGACAGGCATATCCGGGAGATTGTTGGCCATAAGCACCACAAACCGGTTTACCATACGGTTTCAGTTCCGGATCACTCGGGCAGAGGGGTTTTAATGCTGGTTTATGGTTTTCACCGCAGCGGAGAAGAAGAAAACGCTATCAAACAAAATTTGATTGAAGGCGGTGATACGGAGATGAACTCAGACCCTGCGAACGACCCTGAATCGTTAATCCTGGCGAATGAGTATAAGCGCAAGTACCGCAGGCAAAGCATTCACATGGCCGAATTGATTGATACCGAACTTGTTAATACCGATGGCAGACATAATGAGGGCATCAGGGAACAGGGTGTACACGTATTGTGCCACAGCGCCATGCCTGCGGTGCTTGTTGAAACAGGCTATATCGACAACCCTGATGATGAAGCTTATTTAAACTCCGAAGAAGGCCAGAATACAATAGTGGCCTCAATTGTAAGGGCAATAATAAGCTACAAAGCAGAAGTAGAACAGGTGTCACCATAGAAAAGAGATTAGAGGTTAGAGATAAAAGATTGGTTGAGTCGGAAAGAGAATGCAGCATTTCAACTTTAAAATATTTCTACATCTGATCTCCAACCTTCGGTTTCCAATAAACTAATCTCCAATCACTAATCTCTAATCTCTAACTATAACCATGACAATAACAAACGAAACGAAAATAGGCGCTTTAACAGCCATAGCCATCACAGCACTTATATTGGGATATAGTTTTTTGCGCGGAAGCGACCTTTTTGCGGGCTCTAACAGATATTACGCTGTTTACAAAAGTGTTGATGGCCTCGCCGTCTCAAAACCTGTATTGGTAAACGGGTTTCAAATAGGCAGGGTTTCGCGCATGAGGCTGCTCCCCAACGGACGTACGATAGTTGATTTTACAATTGAGCGCCAATACAATATTCCCTCAAACACGCTGGCGAAATTGGTTAGCACCGACCTTTTAGGTGGTAAGGCTATTGTATTTGCTTATGGTAACAGTAATACTTACGCCCAGGATAACGATACTTTAAGAGCCGATATTGAAGGTAGTTTAGCCGAAAGTTTGCAGCCTATACAAATGAAGGCCGAGCACCTTATTGCCAGGCTTGATTCGTCATTGGGATCAATTAACAAAATATTAAACCCAAACTTTCAAAAAAATGTTGACCGGAGTTTTTTGAGCATTGCCAACTCCCTGCAAACGCTTGAGGGCGCAACAAAAAAAATTGACACCCTTATCGGCAGTCAGGCTGTACACATAAACGGGATAATGTCAAATGCCGAAACGGTAACCTCTAATTTAAAAAACAGCTCCGTCAACGTAAATGGCATCACCCAAAATTTCGAGAAAGTAAGCAACGACATAGCCGGTTCAAACATCAAACAAACGCTGGATAATGCCAACAAAGCTATGGCCGATCTGCAGGCAACCATCAGTAAAATTAATGCCAGTAATGGGTCACTGGGCCTGCTGCTTAATGATGCAAAGCTTTATAATAACCTGCAAAATGCCTCAAAAAACCTCGACAGCCTGTTTATCGACATCAAAGCACATCCAAAGCGCTACGTTTCGATTTCAGTATTTGGGGGAAAGAAACAGTAGTTAGTGATTGAAGGCGGGAGATAAAAGATTAATCAATCCTTCAAAATAGGCGGGCGCGTATAATAACCTGCTCCCGTACCATGAAAACAGCTCGCCGTCAACTACTTTGATGACAGCGGATGGCAGCAGGGCTTTAAATTCGGCGATATGTTTTTCCTTAAAGGGATACGGCTCGGAGGAAAGCAAAACAACATCCGGCAGGGCATCCGCAATCATAGCAGCGTCAACTTCCGGGTACCTGCCCTGTTCAAAAGCATTGGTAAAACCACATTTTTGCAGCATATTATTTATAAATGTACCCCTTCCTGCTACCAGGTATGGTTTACGCCATATAAAATAAGCAATGCGTAAAGGCGACTGTAGCATTGTCAGGCTATCAAACCGGCCCTTTATTAAGCCGCTAAGGGCATTTGCGGCGCTTTCTCTATTAACCAAAACCCCCAGTTTTTCAATCATATCTACTGCGCCGGACAGGTCATTGATGTCGCTTACCCAAACCGGGCAAAACATCATCAGTTCCTCAATCTGGCTTTGATCGTTTTCTTCTTTATTAGCGATGATGAGATCGGGCTTTAAGGCTTTTATACCTGCAATATCAAGTTGTTTTGTGCCGCCAATTTTTGCAGAGGTTTTAAATTTATCGGCGGGATGGATACAATATTTGGTTATGCCAACTATCTCCTGATCCAGGCCTAAATAAAAAAGCAATTCAGTTTGCGATGGCACTACAGAAACTATCCGTTTTGGCGGCGCCGCCAAACTTATTTCCCTGCCAATCTGATCATAGAAAACGGGCATTTTGTTGGTTTGATCTGGTTCAATTTAATAAAAAGGCGATAATTGTTTACGCATCAAAGCCAATGACTCAATGACCAATGACCAATGACCAATGACTCACTGATTATAGATCTGATAAATGCCGCTCACATTCCTCTTTGTACCGGAACCTACCAGCACTGCTGTGATCTTCTTTTCAATCATCAACTGTTCGGCATTGTGAATGAATTCATTTTCGTCAATAAAAACAGGTGTATGCGTCATCATACCGGGAATTGTAAGTTCGGCAGTATCCGGGTTTCGCATTAAAGCCCTGCGCAGGTCGCCATCAGTAATTATGCCCTTCACATGCTGCCCATCCCCCACGATAACCATTCCCAAACGCCCCTCCGACATGCGGAGCAATAGTTCTGTAAACGAAGCGTCTTCTTTTATAAATGGTAAATTATCCGCCCGCATCAAATCTTTTACCCTTACCAGTAATTTACGCCCCAGGCTGCCGCCGGGATGGAAGCGCGCAAAATCTTTATGCTGAAAATTACGCGATTCCATTAAAGCAACCGCAAGCGCATCGCCCATAACCAGGGCGGCCGTAGTTGATGATGTAGGCGCCAGATCGAGCGGGCAAGCTTCCTGTATGATATTTATATTCAGATGAAAATTACTGTTTTTTGCGATGGTAGAATTTGGATTACCGGTGATGCCGATGATTACATTTTTGTTCCACTCTAAAAAAGGTATCAGTTTGAGCACTTCATCCGTTTCGCCCGAATAAGAGATCAGTATGATGATATCTTCCCGTCCAACCATGCCCAGGTCGCCATGAAATGCTTCGCCCGGGTGTAAAAAAAAGCCTGGCGTGCCTGTACTGGCAAAAGTAGCCGCTATCTTTTTACCAATGAGCCCGGATTTACCAATACCTATTACAATTACTTTACCGCTGGCCTTTAATATGGCTTCAACTACGCTGGTAAAACTATCGTCAATAGCATCAGCTACAAAGCGCAACGATTCAATTTCTGTATTAAAAACCCTTTTGGCAATTTCTTTCATATTTTTTGTTCTATGACGGTTTCTGTGGGTTAGTCTTTTAAAGAGCCTTCGGCTCGAAATATTTTGTAGCAATGGGTTTTAACCCATTGAATAGGAGGTCAAATAATATGAGTGCCATCGGCACGGCCCATTTTTATTAATTAGCAATTACCGCATTTATATGGGTCGAATCTACGGTTCTTAATGTTTTCCTCTTTACCTTTTCAACGGATTAAAATCCGTTGCTATTATATTTATCGAGGCTATGCCTCTTCGGAGCCTTAGAAACCACATTTTTTTATCCTAATAACAATGTCTTTTAATTTTATTAAATCCTATCAACACGAACCGTTACAGAGCTTTTTTTCTGAATCAGAATTCATCGAATTTAAGAACTTTCAGAATTCATATTTTTTTATTTCAATATTGCTCAATTCCTTTTTCACATCGGAAACCCGCAAATTTCCACAATTCTGTCTCAACCAACCAACGGCGCTATCACTTTATCCAGATCATGCAACTTAACCATGTTCGGCCCGTCGCTTAACGCATTATCAGGATCGGGGTGCAGCTCCATAAAATAACCGTCGGCGCCAAAAGCCTTTGCGGCCAGGGCCATCATGGGTACAAAAGTACGGTCGCCACCGGTTTTGCCCCCCGCACCGCCGGGCCGCTGTACCGAATGGGTGCAATCCATGCAAACCGGGTAGCCAAAGGCTTTCAGATCATAAATATTCCTGAAATCAACTACAAGGTTATTATAACCGTACATATTGCCCCTTTCGGTTAAAATCACCTGATTATTTCCGGCTTCAACCACTTTTTGGGCCGGATAAAACATATCCTGACCGGAAAGGAACTGGGCTTTTTTTATGTTTACTATTTTCCCTGTTTTAGCAGCAGCAACCAGTAAATCGGTTTGGCGGCATAAAAACGCAGGGATCTGTAATATATCAACCACTTCGGCGGCAATTGCAGCCTGGTAAGGCTCGTGTATGTCGGTAGTTAGCGTCAAACCGAAACGTTCTTTAACTTTCAGCAACATTTCCATGCCTTTTTCAATTCCGGGACCACGGTAGGAATGGATCGAAGTGCGGTTAGCTTTATCAAATGACGACTTAAAAACAACCGGGACCTTATACTTGTGTCCGGCTTCGGCCACTTTTTCGGCAACCGTGTATAACAACTCCTGGCTTTCCATCACGCAGGGACCCAAAATAAAAAACGGCTTTTGCCGCATTTGTTCAAATAACATAGTGGAATAAAATAATGTGTAAATATGAGAATTATTTTTTTAAGTCGGAGAAGCCCAGGGAAATCGCTTTTAAAAAAGGAGGCACCTTCGGAGCCCCAAAATGCGTGATCGTTCTCTATAAACAGGATGCTCCTGCGGAGCGATAAGCGCTTGAACGCCCCGACTCCAGCGGAGTCGCGTGTTTATAGATCAGAA
>JBIOHE010000071.1:0-15782 GCA_044448725.1 Sphingobacteriales bacterium
CTCTAATACAAGATGCAGTTTGGCATTTGCACCAATGAGCTTGCATAGCTGGCAGGCCATTCGTATCCTTACTTTTGGCTCACGTACCAGCTCATCTAAAAAGTTGGAGTGACAATTAGTGTCTGATTCCTAAACCAGCTTCATTCCCCAACACCCATTTCCCATCCACAAACTCCGGCATTTTATAGGGGTTATTGCTGGTTAAAAATGGCCCGTCGAGGTCGGCCCAATCGCATTGCGGGGCAAGGGCGGCGGCGGCAAGGGTGGCGCAGCTGGTTTCACTCATACAGCCGATCATCAGTTTTAAACCCAGTTCCCTTGCTTTTAATATCATTTGATGCGCTTCGTACATCCCGGCAGATTTCATCAGCTTGATATTAATACCATGATAAACGCCTTTTGCCTTTGCCACATCCGGTAAGCGTTGCACAGCCTCATCGCCGATTATTGGGACCGGGCTGCGCTCGGTGAGCCAGGCGTTGCTGTCTATATCTGTTTTCAGCATGGGTTGTTCTATCAGTAATACGCCCTGCTCATGCAGCCAATGACATAAATCGAGACTTTGCTGCAGGTCGGTCCAGCCCTGGTTAGCGTCCACAAACAGAGGCAAACTGGTTACCGACCGGATGGTTTTTATCAGTTCCTTATCGCTATCCCGGCCTAATTTTACTTTTATGATCTTACAATCCGGATTTTCTTTTACTTTTTGAATGATGACCTCCGGCGTGTCAATACCAATGGTAAAACTTGTTTCGTGCATTTTTGCCGGGTCGCTTCCCAATATTTGCCAGCAGGGTTTTTGCTGTAGTTTACCATCCAGGTCGTGCAGGGCAATATCAATCCCGGCTTTAATGGCAGGATTGCCGGGGGCGATGCTATCCAGATAAGCAATGACAGCTTCAAAATCAAAGGGGTATTGAAACTGCCGGGCGTCAACCTTTGCTAAAAAATCAGTGGCGGTTTGAAAACTTTCGCCGATATAAGGCACCATAGAGGCTTCGCCATAGCCGGTTTGGCCCTCATGCTCAACTTTAATGAGCATTACAGGCGTTGAAGTACGCGAAAATTTAGCGATGGTAAAAGTATGCTTTAACAGCAGCTCGAAGGGTTGGTAAGTCAGTATCATGTTAAATTCAAAGCTAAAATTTTCCTGTTGATTTTGATGTGTATCTTTGCACCCATGCCGGAACAAATTTATCAGCCGTTTACCACGTTCAACTTCAGCAACCGTAATTGTTTTTTAACCGGGCAGGTTTTAAGTAACGACGAGGAAAAAATACAGGTTTTCCCGCAATGGCTTATGGATCGCTATAAGCTAAAAGACCAGCCTTTCAAACTGCTTGACGAAAGCATGGCGACCTACAAAGATTTAAAAGTCCCTTGCGCCGCTGGTGTTAACGCCGATTTTTTAGAACCTCTTGAAAACGAAATTGCCGCCGCTTTTGCTACCGGTTACGAAGCCGTTAAAAAGCTTGATGAGCAGAAATTATTTCAATGGGCGGGCAAATTGCTATATGGTATTATTTTCAACGAGATACAAAGCGGGATAAAGATGCAGCATGCGCAGGGCGAGGAGTTTAATATTTCGCAGTCTATTATCCATAAGTTCAGCAACCTGCATTTGATGCTGCAAAGCCTTAATTTGCCTGTAATTTTTGAAGGATTTAAGCCTTATAGTATTTTTCTATTTAAGGTGGGTAATAATATAGAAGAATTTTATTATCGTGATGAGGTCAATACTTTGACGTTTTCTTTACGGATAAATGATTTCGGCCTGATTATTTGTTTGCAGGATAACGGCGCCAACCGGGCATACCATAAAGAAATACTGGAAAAAATCGGGGATGAAGTTTTACATCCCATCCAGTTTGAAGAGTTTAGCGGGCGGGTGTTTTATTCGGCCTATCTTTTTAACCGTCTGCCCGAATACCATGTTTTGCCTGTCGGCGACGATATTTACCTTGAAGCCATGCCCCTGCGCGGCATGAGCAGCAAACCTTTGTTCGACGACTGGATGGGCAAAACCTACGGACAGGTGCTGGAAAGTTTCTGGAAAAACTGGGGCTTTTTGCTTTTCGAGATTATTAAAAACCCTGAAAAGCCTATGAGCTTTTTGTTTAACCCGGACGGCAGCCTGATTAATGGATCAACTCTTGAACTTTCGCGCTGATCTGTGCTATAAATTCAGGCACTACCTGGTAGTGAAGCACAATGGTGATCATCAAGCCGCTTAATGCGCCAAACAGGTGGGCGTCGTGGTTAACGTTATCACGCGCATGTTTTGAAGCATAATTACAGTAAATAAGATAAAGCACACCGAACACGATTGAATAAATAGGAATAGGTATCGGCATGATCATCATTGTGCCTACAGGACTATACATTATCCAACTAAAAATAACCGCGCTCACCGCACCCGATGCCCCCAGGCTATGATACCAATCGTCATTTTTATGCTTGTAAACGGTTGGCAGGTCGCTGAGAATTAAGCTTGCGGTGTATAATAAGCCAAACTGCCAGTGCCCCAAAACAGGTTCCAGTTGGAAAGCAAAGAAATAATAGGAGAACATGTTAAAAATCAGGTGCATCCAGTCGTTATGGATAAGCCCGCTGGTAATTACGGTATAAACCCGCTGCCCCCGCGAAACACTGTAAGGGTGCAGAATCATATTAGCGTAGGCATTGTCGTTTGAAAAAGCCCATAAAGAAGAGGCAATTGTAATTGCAAATATGAACGATGCCACAGGCGCCGCCATCAAAAGATCCATCATTTCAAGTCGAGATTAGTTGGTATTAATATTCTTCCAATTGGGTAGCGAAGATAGGTTTTTTCAAAATAAGGCGAGTTGCGGTAAACAAAGTTTAATTGCATCCCCGCGCTGGCGGCCAGATTTGGGTTTTTCAGTTTCTCATCCTCCAGCTTTTTCTTTAAGTCCAAATCTTTTTTCAGCAGGTCGGCAGCTACATCCTCAAAAACATAATCCGAGAAATACTCCTTCTCACCCAAAACCGAATCGAAAAAGTTCCAGGCAAAAAAGGAATCAACACCCTGCGGCTCCAAAGTTTCCACAATATAACGGTTAAGTGACTGATTGGTGTACACCACATAGTCGCCCGCATAAAATTTTACGCTTGTTTCAACAGGGTTCAATTTGACATTGCTGTGCAGGTAATGGCCCTCATAAGGCCTTTGCGGTGTTTTATAATCGCCAATATAATACATCTGCAAATTCAGCGTAGTATCGTGCGCCAGCCTGCGCATAGCCACATTATTCAGTTTATACAACTCAATCACCTTGCCCCATGCTTGCGGAATGACATAAGCAAGCGGTTTATCTATCGTCGCAGAGGCTTTATAGTTATCAAAATATTTAATTGTTTTGGTATAGGGTTTTGTTCTGTCGTAGTATAAACGGGGCAGTCCACTCACCTCGCTGGTTTTGTAGCCTGCTTCAAATCCTTTAAAAGTTAGTGAATCAACGTGGTCCTTATCCAAATCCCAGTTAAGGGCGAATGTTTGCTGCTGTTTTACCTGCTCATCGGCCTTATGTTTTAGTTCACCTATCAATTTTGCATCACGCTCATAAATATCAATAAGGTTTTGTTCAAAATCATAGGTGGCATAAACACGTTTATCGAACGCTTTGAGCATGTGCGTTTCGGTAATATAGCTGATGATATTATGCTGGGAGGTATAACCTGTTGCAAAGCGCGGTGTTTCTAAAAAGCTCACAATCCCATTATCCGGGCTTTTATCTTCGCTCTCCACATAAGGGGTCATCTCGTAACCGCTTGTTTTCATCCGCTTATACAGTTCCGGCGACAACGTTTTGGAGGTGTATTCCGCCAGGAGAGGGTTTTGTTTATCCTTCTGGGTTTCAATCAGCGTCATAACATACTGGTAGTCGGCGCCGTCGCTGGTATGGTTATCCAAAAAAACTTCGGGGTTCCAGGTGTTTAGTATCTGTTCAAAAGCAAGGGCGTTTTTGCTGTCGGCCTTTATAAAATCGCGGTTCAGGTCGAGGTTGCGGTAATTGCCCCTGAAACCATAAGCACGAGGGCCATTCTGATTAATGCGGCTCAGTCCGCGGTTCAGGCAGCCATCGATATTATAAACCGCAATAATACAGATGACCACATTTTTTGGCAAAGCTTTTTTCTTAAGCAGGTCGCGGCACAGCATCATACTGGCGTCAATGCCTTCCGGTTCGCCGGGATGAATGCCGTTATTGATCAATAAAACCCGCTTGTTTTGCTTTTTTACCAGTTTAGGATCAAAAACCCCGTCGCGCGACAGCACAACCAGTGTTAAAGGCTTGCCTGCATCTGTTGTGCCGTAATTAAACAGCTTCATTTGCGGGTTCAGCCTGCTTAGCTTTTGATAATAAGCAATTACCTCGCTATAAGTAGCGGTATAATTTTTATCCTTACTTAACTCAAAGGGAGTTAATTGCGCTTTTGCCTGCGAAAAGGCAAAGCAAATACATACTACTGATAATAGCTTTCTCATAGCACCGGTTTCTGCAAATATATTTTAATGCGGTGTAATTATGAAAATTATAAAAAAGGGGGGGGGTGCTTATTGCGATGGCAGTGGAGATACGGTCTCCGGGTATATTCGTACGTTTTGGAAACTACGGAGATCGGGTTATTTTTTAATGATTGTTTCTTAAAAAAGTTAAACAAGTCTATTCTTTTTTATTCCTGATCTAAAGCGTTAAACATCCTTGATGCAAGATTTTCAATATCATCTTTCCGGGCAATCTGGTTCAGCCAGTTTTTAGGAATGCCTTCATACCCGTATAATAAACCGGCAAGGCCGCCAGTTACAGCCCCTGTTGTATCTGTATCATTTCCCAAATTAACGGCCTTCAAAACAGCATCCTTATAATTATCGGTGTTGAGTAAGCACCAGATACTGGCTTCTAATGTGTGTAATACATATCCGCTGCTTTGGATCTGCTCTTCAGGAATCAAATCAATCCTATCAATCAATAGTCTGTCAAATACATTTCGTTCTTCCTGATTGAGGTTAATATTCTGTAGGAATCCGGTTACTTCCTTTTGCAGCCTTTGGTATATGTCAAGCTTCTTTTGTCCATTCAAAATTCCCAAAGCAAATTCTAAATAATAAAAACAAGCAATAGCTGACCTTACGTGCCCGTGGGTAATTGATGAAACCTGTTTAATCAGTTTGTAACGTTCTGCAACTGGTTTATTCTTAATATAGAGTAGTAAAGGAAGTATCCGCATCAATGAGCCGTTACCGTTGCTGTAAATCTCAAAATCTCCGGCCAGATCGGCTCTTGTCCCCTTTACCAGCCTGTCAATAGCATGCTGTGTTGTTATGCCAACATCAAAAACTTCATTGTCAGCGGTCCAGTAATTTTTATATCGCCAGTTGATAAAATTATGTGCAATACTATCTAATGCAAATCCGGAAGCAATGGATTCGGCAAGGCAAAACGTAAGCGAAGTGTCATCAGAGAAAGTTCCGGCGGGCTTGTAATGGGTGCCATAACCCATCATATCTACAACGGGCTGCGTGTTTATTTCTTCCCGGCTTTTAAACTCAACATGGACACCTACAGCATCGCCAATGGCAACACCAAACAAAATGGCCTTGCAAGTATTTAGGTCGGATTTTACTGTGCCATTATTAACACCATCTTGCTTTTCCGTTTTACTCACATCCTTATACCCTGATGGTATCCATTCCGGCCTTAGGCTATTTCTGTCCATTTGATTATCTATATTTATTCCGCCAACATCAAAAACTGAACAGGGACACAATCAGTAAGCCAAACCTTATTTTCCCCGCCGGTTCAAGTGTCTTTCACTTGCCCTCATAAAAATTAAGCGGCCACACTTAAATTATGCCGGAAACTACGACAACTATAGCGCAGTCAACGTTTTTAAAAGCGCTAATATACTGTTCTGCCGGGAGACGCAAAGCATACGATCTCTACAAATTTTCCATCAAAACGCCGTTCTCCAAATCAACTGATCTCACTTGTGTTCCCATCCCAATCCCTTGCAATTCTCCCCAAAATTCAGTATATTTGAAGTGCTCCGGCAGCCCGATTGATTTATCCTTCTAAATTCCGGGTTACTTTGAAAAAGGGATACTTTATGCCGGCGGCAACTCCGCTGCAATCCTGTTTTTTAACGAATTTTTGCGCTTTTCTTTGAACTATTTTGTTTATTTCGCTGATATGCAGTTGTTTATATAAGCGTTGCCTCCAAAAATTACGAGGGCATAAATGCGTTTAGCCCGTAATCCGGCGGGCATGGCTGGGTATAACGCTGAAACCGGAAAAATCCAACCGCCGGAACAAACAAATTACATCCGCTTAACACTATTCCCATAAATTGCTCTTAAACTTGCATCAGTGAAACTATCATCCGCATACTACCTGTGTAAAGCATAAGCAGCGTATGGTGGTTTCATTACCATTAAACTTAAAGCCTGTTAAATGAAGATCGGAATAGTTTGTTACCCCACCTTTGGCGGGAGCGGCGTTGTAGCTACAGAGCTGGGCAAAGGACTTGCCGACCGCGGGCACCAGGTTCATTTTATCACCTATAACCAGCCTGCGCGGCTTGATCTGTTTTCTGAAAACTTGTTTTACCACGAGGTTTCGGTATCCAATTACCCGCTTTTCGATTTCCCGCCCTACGAATTGGCACTGGCCAGCCGCCTGGTTGATGTGGTACGTTTTGAAAAGCTGGATGTGCTGCATGTACACTACGCCATCCCGCATGCTTCGGCAGCGTTTATGGCAAAACAGATTTTGTTAACTTATGGTATTTACATCCCGGTAGTTACCACGCTGCATGGCACCGATATTACCCTGGTTGGCAGGGATAGCACCTTTAAGCCGGTGGTTACTTTTTCTATCAATAAATCCGACGGGGTTACCGCCGTTTCGGAACATTTACGCGGCGATACCTACAAGTATTTTGATATAGAAAACGATATCAGGGTAATACCTAATTTCATCGACCTTAACCGGTTCAGCCTTAAAGCGAAAGATCATTTTAAAAAGGCGATTGCTCCCTCCGGCGAGAAAATAGTTGTGCATACCTCCAACTTTCGCAAAGTAAAACGCACGGCTGATGTAATTAAGATCTTCGCAAAACTGATCAAAAAAATACCGGCAAAGTTACTGATGGTTGGCGACGGGCCCGAACGTTCATCCTGTGAACAGCTATGCCGTGACCTTGGCGCCTGTGACGATGTGCGCTTTTTAGGCAAACAGGATGCTATTGAAGAAATATTATCGGTGTCTGACCTGTTTTTGATGCCTTCGGAATCGGAAAGTTTTGGATTGGCCGCCCTTGAAGCGATGGCCTGCAAAGTGCCCGTAGTAAGTTCAAATGCCGGCGGTTTGCCCGAGTTGAATGTTGATGGGATCACCGGTTTTTTAAAAGATGTTGGCGATGTGGATGGAATGGCGGAAAAAGCAATTTATATACTGGAAGACGCTGAACGGCTCCAAAGTTTTAAGAATGATGCGCTTTCCCGCGCAAAAGAATTTGATATTGAGAAAATCCTGCCGGTTTATGAGAATTATTATGTAGAGGTGATTGAGCGGTGCAGGGAGCGGGTTTAAGAAGGGAAAAGGACGAAAGGTAAAAGGCGAAAGGTTTTAAAAGAGAACTACAAATTGCCCGGATGAGAAATACAATTCTTATACAGCTTATCTCCCCAAAGGCAATAAACCTTTTACGAGAGTTGGAAGAATTACACCTGATAAAAATTTTGAAGGAAGATGTTCCTGCTAAAACCAGACTTTCTGATAAATACAGGGGCGTATTTTCAAAAGAAGATGGCGGAAGTTTCGATCAGCATACCAAAACAATGCGTAGAGAATGGAACAATAACTAATGGACAACTATGCGTAACCCTGAAACTTTGCATATAGCTACAATTAACGCCGATTGGTGCGACAAGGACATCGTTATGCTTCATGCATGTTTCCAATTATTAACAAATTTTGTTGAAGAAGAGTTAAGCAAAGATATTGCTAATTGGGACTATGATGAAAATGTAAAAAATGCAAGAAAAGAAATCGACTACTTATATAACTGGTGGAAGGATCGCCTGAGACGTGAAGCTGAACAGAATCTTGACCCGATTTGGAACAAAGGCCAATATGAAAGTGATAATGAAATGCTGATAAGGCTGATAAAAGTACGGGAGTACTTATGGACTTAAAAAAGAAATAAATACAGGGTTGAAAATTTTCAACCCTGTATTGGTTCTCATAAAAATTATTCTGCCGGAGTAAACTTCAAACAAACCGGGTTGCCAACTTCAAGTGCTACTGCAGTCTGGTGTATTTTTCCGTTGCTTTTGTCGATTTTATAAACAAATATACTGTCGCTATCCTGGTTGGCTACTACGAGGAAATTCCCGCTCGGGTCTATAGCAAAATCACGTGGATTTTTACCATAAGTCAATTGTCTTTGTACAAAGATCAACTGTCCATTATCCGGATCAATAGCATAAACCGAAATTTCATTGGTTTCTAAACGGTTCGAAGCGTATAAAAAACGGCCATCAGGAGAAATGTGTATTGCCGCCGCCGCAGTTTGTCCTCTAAAGCCATCGCGTAATAAAGAAACAGATTGCTTTTCTTTGAGTTTTCCGCCATCATAGTCAAAAACATGCACCGCCGATCCCATTTCTGTTGCCAGGTAAACGTGTTTTTTATCATTGGAGAACACGATATGGCGCGGGCCTTCCCCATCTTTCACGCTTGCAAATGCGGGCGTGGCGGCGCTCAATGGCTGCGGGTTTGAAGCATGGTACCTCATGATATTTAATTTATCGGTTCCCAGATCGCTGTACAGCAAATATTTTTCATCCGGCGACAGCATGGCGATGTGTACATGCGGGCCTTCCTGCCGTGCAGCGTTTACGCCATGGCCTTTATCCTGCACCACCTGCGATGCCGGGCTTAAGGAACCATCTTTATTTACCGGTAAAACTGTGAGGCTGCCGCTGCTGTAATTAGCAACAAACACATTTTTTTGCGCCTTATCAACCGAAATATAACAAGGGTCGGCTCCCATGGACGGTTGTTTATTAATAAATTGAAGTTTACCTTGTTTGGGCTCGAAAGTAAAAGCGCTCACTTCGCCGTTTTTACCAATTTCGTTTACCGCATAAACAAATTTATTATTAGCTGCAACGCAAAGATAAGAAGGATTATCAACGCCATCGATCTCATTTAAGTAGGCCAGCTTGCCAGTTTCGGTATAAAAGCGGTAAACGTAAATACCTTTACTTTTACCCTTGGTATAGGTGCCTATCAGCAGGTCGTAACTTGTGGGGGCTGTTTTTTTATGTTGTGCATATATAAGCACCGGGAACAGCAGCGAAATAATCAGCAGTAATTTTCTCATCGTGGAATGAATTGGTAATTGGCTGCAAGATAGTCATTGGAGGTGAAAGCGTAAAGCAAAAAGCTGAAAGCTTTTGCCTCAACAGAGGACAATAGTTTTCAGCTTTTTGCATTCTGCTTTTTGCTTTCAGCTTAAATAAGGTGCTTCAGCTGTATCACTTCGCTTTCGTCAAGGAAGCGCCAGCGGCCGCGGGGAAGATCTTTTTTTGTGAGATTGGCATATACCGCTCTATCCAACTTTACTACTTCGTAACCTAAGTGTTCAAAAATGCGGCGTACAATGCGGTTTTTTCCGCTATGAATCTGTATGCCAACTTCTCTTTTTGATCCGCCAGAAACATAGGAGATAGAATCGGGCTTTATTAAACCATCTTCCAGTTCCAGGCCATAGCTAATCTTATTCAGGTCGCCCTGGGTTAAGCTTTTGTTGAGTTCAACCTGGTAAAGTTTAGTAATGCTGTTACGGGGGTGCGAAAGTTTATCTGCCAGGTCGCCGTCGTTAGTCATTAAAAGCAAACCAGTGGTGTTCCTGTCTAAACGGCCAATGGGGTAAATGCGTTCTTTGCTGGCTTTTTCAACCAGGTGCATTACTGTACGGCGCTCTTGTGGGTCTTCGGTAGTAGTTATATAGTCTTTTGGTTTATTTAACAATACATAAACCATTTTCTCGCGTTTAAGCAACTCACCATTATAGCGAATTTCGTCTTTTTGCGGGTCAACTTTATGTCCCAATTCAGATACGACAACACCATTTACCGATACTACACCGGCTTCAATCAGTTCATCCGCTTTACGGCGTGAACAAATCCCGGCATTTGAGATGTATCTGTTTAACCTGATCAGCCCTGTTTCTTTGCTTTCGGGGCCTTTTTTGCGGCCGCGTAACGTTTTTGCAGGGGCGTCCTGATCGGGGGTTATTTTGTCATAAGTTGATCTTGAGCGTTGCGGCCGGTCTGCGCTGTATGGGCGGTCCCCATCATGTTTTTTGAAACCGCCGCCTGCTGATGGCCTGCCCGGGGATTTTCTTTCACCGGCTTTATCGCTGCCATAGCTTTTTTTAGGCCGGTCATCGGTATTGAACGGGTCTGCTGAAGATTTACTTCGGGGTGCAAATGATTTTTTTCCATCTGAAGGCCCATCAAAGCTTCTTTTTGGCCTTTCATCATTCGGTCTGTCCGAAAAAGGCTTGCCTTTTGGTGAAAACGGACGTTTTTCGCCGCCTGGTTTATCGCCAAAGCTTCTTTTCGGTCTTTCGTCATTGTCGGCCATCCTGCCGGTATAAGGCCTGCCCTTGGGCGCAAATGACCTCTTTTCTCCGGATGATTCGCCTCCAAAGCTTCTTTTTGGCCTGTCGTCATTATCCGCCGGTCTGCCTGTATAAGGCCTGCTTCGCGGTGAAAATGATTTCTTTTCGCCTGACGATCCGCCGGTAAAGCTGCTTGCCGGTTTATCACCATCACTTTGCCTGCCCTGAAAAGGCTTGCTGCCGGATGATGAAAACGATCTTTTTTCGCCCGAACGTTCGCTGCTGTATTTTTTTGCTGGTTTGTTGAAATCTATCTTGTCAGCGCCGGAAGAGGATCTTCCCCTGGATGTTGATCTTTTGGGTGCGTCTGCAGACTTTGAAGTCCTGTTTGACGATCTGCCGGATTGGTCGTTGCGACTACCCCCTGGTCTCTTTAATGCCATAGTTTTTTAATTTGCGCTTCGCAGCGTGAAGGGTCAAAGTTAGTGTTTTTAGGGGGATAAATACAATTTTTTTTACCGGTTCAAAAACTACGTTTAACAGCTTTCAGGGGCGGTTTTTGAACCGAAATCACATTTGTTCAAAACCCTCAAAAAGCTAAGTATTTGATAATCTTAATTATATGAATTACCTTTGCAAAACATTCTACCAAATGTAGTGCTTATGAATAGAAAAAAAATGACTAAGAGACACTTAATTACGTGCTCCGTAATAGTGCTGCTGGTTATTATTTCGGCATTTAATATATGCAGTACAAAAGCCGTACCAACAATTAAAAAAACTGCAAAGTTAAACAACAGGGTGCCGACCCCAAGGTCAAAATTCATTTTCCAGAACATCGATGAAAATGACTTTAGCTTCGCAAATGAAGCTTTGCCTGTTAATGATGCCAGCGTAAACCGGGTATTGCAGCGTTCGCTCAAAAAACATAGTTACAAATATGTTCAATCCAATATCCTGCATAAAAATGCTGAGAAATGGTTCCCTGTTATTGAGCCTATTTTGAAGGCTTATGGCATTCCGGATGACTTTAAGTATATCGCTTTAGTTGAATCAGGATTTGGCGAAAGCACCTCTTCAAGAGGGGCAAGGGGTATTTGGCAATTTATGGCCGGCACAGCACGCACTTATGGCCTAAAGGTTGGAAAGGGTGTGGATGAGCGGATGAATACCCGTAAATCAACCATTGCTGCCTGCAAGTACATTAAAGAGTTGTACGTTGAGTTTAACAGCTGGACATTGGCTGCCGCTGCTTATAATAACGGCGAGATTAAAATGGAAAAAGCGATCAATAAGCAAAATGAGGACAATTATTTCCGCATGCACCTAAACCGTGAAACTGCGGCGTATGTTTATAACATTATTGCTATGAAAGCGATTATCAGCCAGCCTAAAAAGTATGGCTACAAAAATAATTATACCAGCGTAAAAACAACAGAATTGCTGGCGATTAATTAAGAACGGGTTTAATTAGCCTTAAAATTTATATTACGGAGCACCGCAAGGCCGATCTTCCCAGCTGGAAGACCGGCCTTTTTTTGCGTATATTTGGGGCTAATTATTGAGTTAGTGAATTAGCGATTTACTGATTGAAATAATAGTTTGATACAAACAGCGTCAGTGTGATTTAATGCCGCCTGAATGCTTTTAAATCAGGCAATTACCCGATCAGCAACAATCACAAATTCAATAATTCAATAAATCAATAATTCAATAAATGATTACAAAGTCAATCGACCTGGGCGAGCAAAATGAAGTTGAAGTTTACGGGGCCAGGGTACATAATTTAAAAAACATCGATGTTTCGTTTCCGCGTAACCAGCTGGTAGTAATTACCGGCTTAAGCGGCAGCGGGAAATCATCACTTGCATTTGATACCATTTATGCTGAAGGGCAGCGCCGCTATATGGAAACATTTTCGGCCTACTCGCGCCAGTTTATGGGCGGCATGGAAAGGCCGGATGTGGATAAAATATCCGGATTAAGCCCCGTAATCGCCATCGAACAAAAAACAACCAGTAAAAACCCGCGTTCGACGGTTGGCACCATTACCGAGATCTACGATTTTATGCGTTTGCTTTTTGCGCGTACCGGGGAGGCTTACTCTTATGTAAGCGGCGAAAAGATGGAGCGGATGTCTGAAGAGCAAATCCAGCGCACCATATCCGAAAAATTCAGCGGGCAGCCGGTAAATATTATGGCGCCGGTTGTAAAAGCAAGGAAGGGCCATTACCGTGAGCTTTTTGAACAGATCCGCAAGCAAGGGTATTTAAAAGTTTGGATTGATGGCGCTATAGCAGATGTTGAACCCAAAATGCAGGTGGACAGATACAAGATCCACGATATTGATATTGTTGTTGACAGGCTGATTGTTAACGAAACAGACAGCAAGCGTTTATACACCTCTATACAAACCGCGTTAAAAATCGCCAAAGGGATTATCAGGGTGGCCGATAAGGATAATAATGTTGCTTATTACAGCAAGTACCTTATGGACCCAATTTCGGGCATATCCTACGATGAACCGCAGCCAAACACATTTTCTTTCAACTCGCCTTATGGCGCCTGTGAAAAATGCAACGGACTGGGGTATATTTTTGAGGTGGATGAAGCTTCGGTGATTCCTAATCCAAAACTGAGTATTCTCAACGGGGGACTTGCCCCGATTGGCGAATATCGTGAAACATGGATCTTTCAGGTACTGAAGGCATTGGCTAAAAAATATGAGTTTGCCTTGTCGACCCCTATTGAAAAGCTGTCAAGGGACCATTTGGATATCATCCTGAACGGTTCAACCGAAATGATCACCGTAGCGGTGGAGTACAACAAATGGAACGTGCAAAGCTACCAGGTAAGTTTTGATGGGGTTATCCGTATGCTGGAGGAGCAGCAGGAGCGCCGTGGTGAAGAAGGTATGGATGACATGGAAAACTACCGGGTTTTAAGAACCTGCCCGGTTTGCGAAGGCGCGCGATTAAAAAAAGAGTCATTGCACTTTAAGGTTGATAATAAAAACATTTTCGATCTGGCTTGTATGGACATCCGCACCCTGCAGGGATGGTTTGCTGGGCTTGAAGACCGCCTGACCGAACGCCAGAATGTTATTGCAAAAGAGATATTAAAAGAAATAAGGGCGCGGATAGTCTTTTTGCTGGATGTTGGCCTGAGTTATTTAACGCTCGACCGTACAGCCAAAACATTATCAGGCGGCGAGGCGCAGCGCATCAGGCTGGCGACACAAATTGGTTCGCAGTTAATGAATGTGATGTACATTCTGGATGAACCAAGTATTGGTCTGCACCAGCGGGACAACGAGCGCCTGATCAGCGCCTTAAAAAACCTGCGCGACCTGGGCAATACTGTACTGGTTGTTGAGCATGATAAAGATATGATACTGCATGCCGACCATGTAATTGACATGGGCCCGGCAGCCGGCGTACATGGGGGTGAGATTGTAGCCCAGGGCACTCCGGCCGAATTAATGAAGTGCCATACCCTCACCACATCTTATATCAATGGCGAACGTGAAATAGCTATACCCGAAAAAAGGCGGGAAGGAAATGGCAAAACACTATCCCTGAAAAAAGCCGAAGGCCATAATTTAAAGAAGGTTTCTGTTGACTTTCCTTTAGGTAAGCTTATCGGGATTACCGGAGTATCAGGCAGCGGAAAATCAAGTTTAATAACCGAAACTTTGTATCCTATATTAAACCACCATTTTTTCAGGGCCAAAAAGCATCCGCTGCCTTATGAAAAGATTGAAGGATTGGAGCATATCGATAAGGTAATTGAAATAGATCAAACCCCTATCGGGCGCACCCCGCGGTCAAACCCGGCTACTTATACCGGTGTGTTCTCTGACATACGTAACCTGTACGTGCAATTGCCGGAATCAAGGATCAGGGGGTACAAACCCGGTCGTTTTTCGTTTAACGTAAAGGGCGGGCGCTGCGAAACCTGCCAGGGCGCCGGTTTAAAGGTGATAGAAATGAATTTTTTGCCCGATGTGCAGGTGCCCTGCGAAGAATGCGGCGGCAGGCGCTATAACCGCGAAACACTGGAGGTGCGCTATCGCGGCAAATCCATCAGCGATGTGCTGGATATGAGCATTGAGGATGCTACCCCATTTTTTGAGCATATCCCTGCCATCTACCGTAAGGTAAAAACACTGTTTGACGTGGGTTTGGGATATATCACGTTGGGGCAATCGTCAACCACCCTGTCGGGCGGCGAGGCCCAGCGGGTTAAACTGGCTACAGAACTTTCCAAAAAGGATACCGGCAATACTTTTTATATTCTGGACGAACCCACAACCGGCCTGCATTTTGAAGATATTAATGTGCTGCTTGGTGTACTGAAACAGCTGGTGGATAAAGGCAATACTGTACTGGTGATTGAGCATAACCTTGACGTAATAAAAGTAGTTGACCATGTAATAGATCTTGGCCCGGAAGGCGGCACAGGCGGCGGTAAAATATTATTTTCGGGAACACCAGAGGGATTGTGTAAGGTGAAAGATAGTTTTACAGGGCAGTTTTTGAAGAAGGAGATGAAGTAATAAATAAACATGTACAGAAAGTTGTACATGTAATTTATATTGATTATTTTTATTCCAAAATTAATAATAATGCAGGTCACAACTTATACAAATTTTAGACAGCAGTTAAAGTCTTATTTAGATAAGGTTCGGAATAGCCATTCTCCGCTTTATGTTACAACCACTAATGCTGAAGATATTGTCGTGCTTTCAAAATCTGACTATGAGAGTATGGAAGAAACTTTTTATCTGCTTAAAAGCCCTGCTAATGCTGCAAGACTGTTAAAAAGTATTGAAGACCATGAAAAAGGGTTGGGGCAGGAAAGAAGCCTGATTGAAGAATGAAAATAATTTTCCTCGATCAAGCTTGGGAAGATTATCTGTATTGGCAGAATATGGATAAAGCCATGTTGAAAAAGATTAACTCCCTGGTAAAAGAAATTGACCGGACGCCTTTTGAAGGAAGTGGAAAACCTGAACCCTTAAAATATAACCTGACCGGTTTATGGTCGCGCAGAATAAGCCTTGACCATAGATTAGTTTATAAAATTGAAAACGAAGCCATAGTTATTCATCAGTGCAGATA
>JBIOHE010000072.1:0-15499 GCA_044448725.1 Sphingobacteriales bacterium
TAATAAACCCTTTGACATTGGTGAGCTACTGGAAAAGATAGACAAGCTACTGGAAAAGTGAGTATTGAATTTATCAACCCCGGTATATACCGGGGAAATGCGGCCCAGACCCAATATCATTAAATTAAGATTTTAAATATTGAACCCTGAATAATGAAGTGAAAAGCAGTTGCACGTTTTCGACCGGGAATTAATCCCTGGCTGATTATTTAGAAGTGCCTATGGCTTTTACTTTGTTTAAACGCAGCTGTTTACGGTACAGGCGGATTGCAGCGAATGCTGTTGCTGCAATGGCCAAAACAATTACCCAGTTATCAAGGGGACACATAGCATCAGGGTCCGTTCCTCCGCACGGTTCTCCGGGTTGAGCATAAAGCGCAACAACATTGAGCATCAATAACAGCAACGCCCCGCAAAATATCTTAACCCGCATAAACCATAAGTTTTGGTATTACAATTTTACAAATTTACTTTTTCCTACCAAACTTTTATCATTATTATTAATAACTTCCACAATGTAGGTGCCGGGCATCAGGCCGCTGACATTTTCCTGCCATGCCGGCTGCGATGAAACCGAGGATTTAACAATGGAACCGTTTATCGCGCGGATATTTATATCAAAAGAGGAAGCGCTGCTTTTTGGAGTATTGTCAGTGTTTTGATTTATAGATAAGTTAATGGTACTGGCCGCCGGGTTTGGATAAACAGCTATGCTGGTATTTGCAACAGTGTTCGGTGAGTTTCCAAAGATCAGTGTCACAACTTTTGAATAGGAGATGCCGCCATTTAAATCAACAAGCTTTAACCGGTACTGATCGGCTGCCGGTGCAGGTTTTTTATCCAAAAAGCTATAGCCGCCAAGCGAACCTGAAGCCAGGCTGTCCAAATTATGAAAAGTTACACCACCATCGCAACTCCTTTCAACTATAAAATTCGTATAATTTTGCTCATTCTCTGTTTTCCAGGTGATCTCTGCGCCATCGGATAGCCAGGCAACGGCAAAATCCAATAAATGGAGCCCCAACGCAGGGTCCTGGCGGATAACCAGGGTAAATCTGTTTGATCCAAAGCTATTGGTATCGCTTTTAGAAACGTTGAATTTATAAGATGAATTATGCCGGATGTCTGATGAGTCTTTATTATAGGCATCCTTCAGCCAAACCTGATATAGTTGCGGCACGTTTATAACGCCGGTCGTATTCAAATTGTATTGACCATTGGTTGCGGCATTTACGTTTAATTTAACGGTAGTTGGATTCAGTTTTGGATATGGAATAGTATTTATCGCCAGTTTAACATTATCGGCAGACATGCTTGATAAACTTACTTCTCCGCTGCCGGGTAAAAATTGTGAATCTTCATTTACTGCATATTGATTTTTTGAAGAATTATCAAAACTGACAATTGTCTCTTCTTTATTGACGGAATCTGCAGCCAGTTCCAATCGCAGGTACTGAGGCGCCTTATTTGTTGTATGGTGGGCCGCCAATAATAAAGTGTTGCCTGTTGCCTGGGTTGGTCCGCTATACTGCGAATTTGTTTTCGCGGCTTCGTTAAATGTTAATGATGCACCCGATGCCGTAGCTTTTACAAAAAAGCCCTGTCCGCTGGGGATTATACTCGTGCCGCCGTTTGTACCTAAGGCGCCGTTATAAGTTGCATAAACTTTTGAAACTTCATTAAAAATATAAATTGTTGGGCCAACATTAGGACCATAAATACCGGCAGTTGATGACGTGGTACTGAAAGTATTCCAGTCGATTGAGCTTGCATAAGGGTTACCCACCAGGTTGTAGCCCGAGTAACCCGCATTACCTGCGACAGTTGAATACTGTAGTGTTGATAACTGTGTGTACCAGTTGGTTACTGTTACAGCCTGCTGGTTTAAAGTCCCTGTTGATACAAAAGTATTTGCTTCGGCGACGGTACCAATAAAATATTTTGTTGCAATGTTTGATAAATTACCCCTGTAGAAAAACATAACGCCGGTACCCGGATGTAAACTAAATGTACCATCGTAATCAACGCCAATATTGTAGAGAGGCGAATTATTGATTGTATTAACGCCTCTGAAATTACCTGTATTAAATGTGCCGTTAGTAAATGCAACATTGTCCCGGTATAAATACATGGATGGGTTACCGGTTTTGGTTAAACCGCCCGCTGTGCCGAGTGTACCCGTAACCGGTGCATATAAAAGGAGATAACTTAAATCAAAGTAATGGTTTGAGCCGGAGCTTGCAGTGTAAATTGGAGAAGATAAAAGCCGGTAACCACGATAAACGCTGGTGCCCCCGCTTATGTACCGTTCTACGCTTACATTGCCCGTAATTGAATAAGCCGCCGGTATAGCTGATACGCTTGCGGTTAGCGTTGATGTACTTTTTAAAGTTAATGCCGCAGGTGATGAACCGATAACCAGATTGCCTTTAGTAATTGTAAGTAAATTAAAAATATCTACGGGGCCGCCGCTGATCGTTACTGTCCCTGCCGAAGAATTGTTGACTTCCATAGCGCCAAGTTCCGCGGTAAGCGCGGTATTGGCGCCATAGTAATACTGATTGGCATTTGATCCGTTCCATTTAATTTTTGAAGAGCTGCTGCTGGCGTACATTATCTGGCCGCCGCTGCTATTATAAATATTACAGCCTACTTTTAAAGTATGCCCGTTTAAATTGATGTATGCGCCCGCTGCAATGGTTAACCCATAAAGCGCAGTGTCTGCAGTTAAAACAGGATAATGTGCCAGGCCGGCTGGTATAACCCAGTTAACATTTCCGTTAACCGGCGCTTCTGTTACACCGGTAGTTGTATTTATCCAGTTGCTTGCGCTGGTAATACTGGTACTCAGCCCTTTCCATGTATAAACCAAATAACCGGCGACTGCCGAAGCCCTCAGCGAATTGGTTTGCATGGCGCCGGCTGTTGTAAATGCATCCGGGTTTTTCTGGTTTACGTATTCGGCTTTTATCCAGTCGGCAGATAACGTGGCGCCTATCACATGTGATTCATCCATAGTTCCGCTATAGCTCTGTCCCCCAACAATTTTAGGGCCGTTGGTTGGTATTTGGTTATTGATATAATCTCCAAACGACACCATGTTCGCTTTTCCGGAATACGGTTTATTGGAAGAATTAGAGGTAGGCCCGGCTAACAGCGCCCCATCCAGGTACAGGTAGCTTTTGTTGGCAACAGAATCATAAGCATAAGCATAATGGTGCCAGGTAACTGCGCTTGGGATGGTAGAGGATGAAACCAGGGGGGTTAACCTGTTGGCCCATCGCCAGGTTTGTAAGGTTGTAGTACCACCATTTATCAATACCCCCAATTGGGTGCCATTGCCTGTTGTTGCAGGGTTTGCACCGTTTTCGAGTACAATTAAATTCGCCGTATGGGTTGGGGTTGAGGGATAACTCGCCCATAAAGATAACGTTTGGCTGGCAGTGGTATTCGGCAATGCTGTAGCGGCAGTGTCAAGTACCGATGTTGCAGATAAAGTAATACCATTGCCAATTTGAGATGCTGTATTTTGCGTTACTGAACCGGCGCTTCCAAGGAAACTGCCGACAGTAAGGTTATTATTGTTTACGGTAGCATCCGAAAATTGAGGTGCCGCGCCTGAGGGATCTTCATTGAAATGCCACACGCCCGAATAATTAATACCTGCTGTTGCAGTAACACTGCTCCAGGTTAATTTTTGCCATGCGGTACTGTGTGTTACCGATGGGTTTGTTGAACCAAAATAACAATATAATTTATTTGATGCTGACTTATACAAATCAGGAATCCTTACCCAAAAGTAAATTACACCTGTTGTGGTATTATAATTTTCCACCTGATAGTATAATTCCGTAGCAGTTGAATAAGCGCTGTCAATTATGGCAAAAACCGGGATTGATGAAGATATGCCCCCGGTTTGATCTGAACAAACCCCTGAAACAAAATTGGGGCTGGTAACTTTAAGCAGGGCAACAAAATTCGTTTGGTCTGTACTAATTCCCAATGACGAATTATTTAAAGTCAGCGGTATGCGAAAAGCATAGTTATCATAATAAGTCGTTTGAGAATATACGTGGTTAGTTAATAAAATCAGCATTAGAGGCAGGATTGCTGTCTTTAATAATTTGCACAATAACACAAATGATGTTTTCGCGGCTAAGATATTCCGGTGGGAAGAAGATAAACCCGTAATTCCCGGTCTGACAATATCAGTGCAGGAACGGTTCCAATTAAAGGGGATAGCGCCAAAAGATGCTTTTGAGTATCTTAAAGAAACAATTACTGCCGATAAAATGTGCCTTTTCATAGTTATTTTCATAGCTACTGAAGGCCCTGCTATACTTTATAAACCAATAATCTATCGTTTTACAAAAATCACTCCCACAAATATAATAGTTGTACAATTAACATGCCAAATAAATTTAATTTTTAATTAAGCCTCTATTTAACAAAATGGGCGTTTTTCACCCGACTGCATTGCCTGATAATTAAATTAGCATGCGGAATTATTGCTTTTTACGGGTTATTGGTCTGAGAAGTTATAGTAGTTTTTGATATTGCGGAAAGCAGAAAGCTTTGGTCTTTCTGCTTTCCGCTTTTAGCTCTTTTCTCCCTACAGTTTTACAAATGTTCCTTTTCCTACAACGCTGTTGTCATAGTTATTTACCACCTGCAGAATATAGGTTCCGGGCGTGAGGCTGCTTACGTCAGTTTGCCATGTCACCTGTGCCGTATTGGCTGATTGAACCACTGAACCTAAGGTATTTACTATCCTTATACCGTAAACGGTAGTTGACGGACGGCTAACAGGCCCGCCGGTTTGCGTTGCGCCCGAAGCGAATGGCGGTGTTATGGTTAAATTAAGGGTGCTTTTTACCGGGTTAGGGTAAATATTAATACTATTTTTCGCGAGGGTTTCTGATCCGGTACCGTACATCACCGTAACTATAGATGAGTAGGTGACCGTGCCGTTTAAATCTTCCAGTTTTAAGCGGTACTGGTTTGCTCCGGTAACCGGATTTTGGTCTAAAAGGCTGTAGGTACCCAATGCATTTGAAGCAAAACCGCCCACTACGCTAAAGGTAGCGCCATTATCTGTACTCCTTTCAACAGTAAAATTAGTGTAGTTCTCTTCGTTCTCGGTTATCCATACAACCTGGGCGCCGCCTGTCGCTTTATCCGCTTTAAAACTCAGCAGGTGCACACCCAGGGCTGGGTTTTGCCTGATAATCAGATTAAAACGGTTATTGCCATAACTCCCTGTATCTGATAAATTTATATTAAACTTATAAGTAGTATTATTCCTGATATCCAGCGAATCTTTTTTGTATTTATCCATAAGCCATATTTCATATATCTTTGGAATAGCCTCCAATGCGGTTCTCTGAAGCGTATATGTGCCATTAGCCGTTCCTCCTACATGCAACCTGACTACCTGTGCAGTTTGTTTAGGTAATGGTAAATTATTAATAGACAATTTAATATTATCCGAAGAAAAACTGGATAAGCTTTCGGGAGGGCTGCTTCCGGCTATATATTGGGCGTCCTCATCACCATTATAATTGAGCGAAGCGGCAGCATTAAATCCGATATATGTTTCATCGTAATTTATTGAGTCAACAACCAGCTTTAAACGAAGCGATTGCGGAACAACGTTCTGTACAAGCGCTTTGCTCATTAATAAACCCGAGCCGGTAAGTTGCGCGAGTGCAGGCACGGCGCCGGTACCTACACCGTTGTTTTGCTGTAATACAACTTTCGCAGTTTCATAAATGGTTAAAGCCGGGCTGGCAAGGTTTGCCTGTACAAAAAAGCCCTGTCCGCTCATTATATACCTGGAGGCATTGCCGGTGGCTGTACCTCCGCCTGAACTTGTTGCCTGGTACGTCCAGTAATGGTTGGCCACGGGGTCATATTCCCAAATAGTCGGGTTTACATTAGTGCGTGTTATTCCTGTACCGGCAGAGGGTGCATAAGCTGTGCACCAGTCAATGGCGCAGGGATACGGGTTACCGATCATATTAAATCCGCGTACCGCAGCATTTCCTGCAGTAACTGAATACCCTATAGTTGTAAGGGCAGGCGCGTACCAGTCCTTAAAAGTATAGGTTCCCTGGTTCATGTACCCTTCTGAGGTCAGCGTTACATTTTCAGGCGCAATATAGGGCGCAATAGTTCTCGTTGCCCAGTTAGTAGCGGCACCCCTGAAAAAGAAGAATACGCCTGTGCCTACAGGTAAACTATAAGTCCCTCCATCGCTGGCAGTTATTGTGCCGCCTGATGTTGAGTTGGTGATATTGGTGATCCCGAGGAAATTTCCGGTTATAAAGCTTGCGTTGTTTGGCGTTTTATTTTCATTATATAAATAAACAGACGGATTGCCGATGCTGGTGCTCCCGCCGGAACAGCCGGTTATAAATGCGTTGGTAGCACTGTTGGCGGCGGTTGTTTGCCCGGCAGTTGCCCCCACAATGTAATTTAACCCAAAAACATAATTACCATTAACTATTGTACCTGTATTTACAGGTGATGATATGATGCGGTAATTCCGCTCCACATAGCGGCCTGTAGAAATGGTGCTGCCACCCTGAAAATATCTTTCAACGCTAAATGTCCCGATAAATTGATTGACAGGACTTGTTACCGGTATCTGGCCGATACTGGCAGAACCTGCAGCATTGGATTGCAAGGTAAAAGTTCCGCCGCTCTGATTGTTTATTATGCAACTTTTTGAACTTGAGTTATAATAATACATCAGCGAGGTTGGACCTAAATAAAACTGACCTGAGTTTAGTATAGATCCATAATCATCCATTTCGATAAAAGCAGCAGAACTTGTGCTGGGTGTAGGTTCCGTGCCCACATGAAAAGTGCCTGTGTTAGTAATGGCATTATTCCCGCTGCTATTTGTTACATACAAAGTTGAACCGTTGTAAGCAGTAAACGTACCGGAGTTATAAATATAAGAACCGGCGTCAACCTGCAGAAGACCCGTGCCGTAAATATTAAAACTGCCGCTATTGGTAAAGCTTGCGCTGCTTAGTTCCACTGCGGTAGAAGCGGATGCGCCCAAAAATGATAAATTTGCAGCAGTTACGCCCGAATTTACAGAAAACCCGTTACTGATAATCAGGTTTTGCGCAGAGGCAATAGTAAGTGTGTTGTTGCCTGTGAAATTTAAAGTGTTGAGTGTAATACCCGTAGATAAAGTAGGCGTATAAGTAGTGCCCGAAGGGAGGATCACACTATCGTATGTAACGGCATTTGCGGGGTAAGTTCCTCCGGATGGGAATGATGACCAGTTGCCGGAAGTTGTCCATGAAGTTGTATTCGACCCTCCTGTCCAGGTATAAATATGACCGGCTACTATACCGCTATAAGCCAAATAGGTGATACTATAATTGGATGCGAGAAACCCGCCGGCCCCAATCGGTAAAGATGGAGTAACTGTATAAGTTGATCCTGCGGTTTGTGAAGCTGTGTTACTTAGTGTCAAAGTTACGCTCGCTATCGATTCGCCGGGTACAGTTCCGATATAGTTAAATAAGCCGGCGCTTCCCGCACCCGAAAGATTTGCCTGGGTGGAGCCGGCAACTTTAACAGGGCCGGTAGCTGCAATGGTTAAAGCAGCTGTTGTAATATTAGCGGTTAAGCCTGCGGGCTGCGTTAAAATATAATTGCCTGCTGCTGTGCCTGTGAGGGTATAGCCGCTTACAGTTACAGCCAGCCCGGTACCAACATTAGCACTTGAAAATACCGCCGAAACCAATCCGCTTAAAGCTACATTGGATACATCAGCTGCTATCACCCCGTTCAGCGTTGCCGAACCTGCTAAGGTGGCGGTGGTTGTCCCGTCGTATGTTTTGTTACTTGCTGTTAAGCCGGTTATGGTTAAAGTCATTACGGTAATATTGGCTGTTATACCGGGCTGGGTTAACGTATAATTACCTGCATTTGCACCGGTTAGTGCAAGGGTTACAACAATACCTGTCCCCACATTTTTGCTTGCAAAAGTGCCGCTTATGCTCACCACGTCCGGAGAAATAACACCTGTCAGCGTTCCGCCGGTAATGGTAGCGGTGGTCGTCCCGTCATATACTTTGTTGCTGGCTACTGCGCCTGTAACGGTTAACGCTTTCGCAGTGATATTAGCAGTTAAACCTGCCGGCTGTGTTAATGTATAATTACCTGCATTCGCCCCGACTAATGTGCTTGTCGATGTAACCGCTATTCCGTTGGCAACGTTTGCACTTGCAAATGTCCCGGTTCCGTTGAGTGTAACTACGTCGGCACCAACTATACCGCTAAGCGTTCCGGTGATGGTAGCGGCTGTAGTGCCGTCATATACTTTATTACTTGCTGCCGCACCTGTAATGGTTAAGGCTTTGGCGGTTACGGTAATATTCCCGGCCACGTAGGTGATGGAATAATTGGCCGGATTAAAAGTACCGCCGGTTGCTCCGCCGGCAGTTGCAGTCCCGGTATTTACCGCAACCGGGGCTGATGCAGCTGATCCTGTTCCGTATGCAATGGTCACTGAACCAATGGTCTCGCCGTTTTGTAAACCAGCAGCGGTAAAGGCTACCGAACCTGCGCCGCCGGTCAGGGTGTTCCCGTAAACTTTTGAAACATTGTTGGCTGTAATGGTTAAAGGTGCAATTGCCACCGTTCCGTTATACGGAACGTAGGTAATGATATAATTACCGGCTAAGAATCCGCCAGTACCTGTTGCTAAAGTTGGCGTAACGATATAAGCCGCACCCACTGCTGTCGCAGCCGATAAACCTGCCGCGTTGGGCGTTAGCGTTACACTTGTCGCTGCTTCGCTGCCAATAGCTGCTGATGCTGTAAAATTAATAGTGCCGGTCCCTGCTGTTAATGCGGTGCCATAAGTTTTTGCAGGTCCGGTGGCCGTAACGGTTAACGGCGCACCTGTAATATTAGCGGTTAAACCTACCGGCTGTGTCAAAGTATAATTACCCGCATTTGCGCCGCCTAAGGTGCTGGTTGAAGTAACCGCTATACCGTTCGCAACGTTTGCACTTGCAAATGTCCCGGTTCCGTTGAGTGTTACTATATCGCTGCCAACAATACCGCTAAGCGTTCCGGTAATGGTGGCCGTTGTAGTGCCGTCATATACTTTATTACTTGCTGCTGCACCTGTTATGGTTAAGGCTTTGGCCGCAACAACCAAAGTTCCGGTAGAAATTGTTGTCCCTCCGCCATTGTTATCCGCATTCGTTACGGTAAATGTGTAGGTACCTGCTGGGGTAGCTGCTGTTGTTGATACCGTAAGTGTTATGGTTGAACCGTTTGTTCCGTTCGGCGTGTAGGCGCTTCCCGAAGTCATTGCTTGCGTGCCTGCCGTAAACGCAGTTGTTACACCGGTCGGCGTACCACCCGACCAGGCTACGCTTATTGAGTTTGCTACTGCTGCTGTTGTCCCTGTTTCCGTTAAAGTATTGGTATAGGTGATTACAGGGGCTGCTGCACCGTAAGTTGCTGTTCCTGTTTGGCTGCCTGTTGCTATAGCCGTTACCATCCTTACAACTGCAGATACTAATAATGTCCCCGTAGAAGTTGTTGTCCCACCGCCATTGTTATCCACGTTCGTTACGGTAAATGTGTAAGTACCCGCAGGGGTAGCTGCTGTTGTTGATACAGTAAGCGTGATGGTTGAACCGTTTGTACCGTTTGGCGTGTAGGCGCTTCCGGATGTCATGGCTTGTGTCCCTGCTGTAAAAGCAGTTGTTACTCCGGTCGGCGTACCACCTGACCAGACTACGCTTATTGAGTTTGCTGCTGCTGCTGTTGTCCCGGTTTCCGTTAAAGTGTTGGTATAAGTGATTGCAGGGGCCGCAGTGCCAAAAGTTGCTGTACCTGTTTGGCTGCCTGTTGCTATAGCGGTTACCCTTTTGGCAGATGAAGATACTAATAACGTCCCCGTTGAAGTGGTTGTCCCGCCGCCGTTGTTATCCACATTCGTTACCGTGAATGTATAAGTACCCGCAGGGGTAGCGGCAGTCGTTGATACCGTAAGTGTTATGGTTGAACCGTTTGTGCCATTTGGCGTGTAGGCGCTCCCGGATGTCATGGCTTGTGTCCCTGCTGTAAAAGCAGTTGTTACTCCGGTCGGCGTACCACCTGACCAGGCCACGCTTATTGAGTTTGATGCAGCCGCTGTTGTCCCGGTTTCCGTTAAAGTATTGGTATAGGTGATTGCGGGGGCCGCAGTGCCAAAAGTAGCTGTTCCTGTTTGGCTGCCTGTTGCTATGCCTGTTACTGTTTTAGGGCCTGTAACCACTAAGGCCAGGCCGGAGCTGCTGCCTGATACGCCTCCATTATTATCAGTAGTTGTAAGTGTAAACCCATAACCGGAAGTTGATGTGGGTGTGGCGGTTGATGTTGTTATTGTTAAAGTAATGGTTTTAGTGCCGGTAAGAGTTGGTGAAAAAGAAGCCGCCGCATTGGCGCTACCTGTAAGCCCTAAGGAGCCAAACGTAGTGGTAAAAGCATAGGTAACGCCGGTCGGTGCACCGCTGGTCCAGGCAAGAGCAAGTTGATCCTGGTTGGAAGAACCGGCAGTTGTTGCAATAGTATATGATATAGTATAAGTTACTGTTGAAACTGTTCCGTATGTGGCAGTACCTGAACTATATACATAACTCCCCGCTGGAAGTTGATAATTTGCCGCTGAAGTTTTGTTTGTTAAAAACAAATTTGCCATTACAAAAATCAAAGCAAATAAAATTGCTTTGCCCGGAAGACCTGGATTTGACAACTTTTTAAAAGTTGTCAAATCCTTTTTCAATATCAAAAATACCTGCAACAAAAATTTTACAGCAGCTTGTCCCGATGAATCAATAAGATGTAATAAACTTTTTTTCATAGCACTAAACATTAAAATCCGTTAAACAAGTTAAGCGCCAATGGCAAAAAAGGCTTCTATTTGAATTAAACCGCACATTCCATCTCCATTTTCCGAAACTATTTTTCGATATATTCCAAAAAACAGAAGGTTTTAAAACACCCTTACCCCGGTCCGTTGCAGCTAAGTTTTTTGAGGGTTCTTTTTTTTCAACCCGGTTATCAGCTATAGAATTATCGCATGGCCGCAATAAGTCCGTAACAAAGGGCAAACAAAAAAGGTCGTTGAGAGTCGCCATATTGTCCTTTTATTTTCCTGTTCCTTTCCTGAATATTTTATAAATTGTTATAAAAAATATCAGGATCAGAATACTATGATATATTTTAGATTAAGTGAATAAAAAATAATTAGAAATAATTTAATTAAATAATAGTTAATTTTAATGAGTTAAAGTTTGTAAACCCGTTAACCATTTATTTATACAATATTTCCCTTTTACGAAATACGGTTTATATTTGTTTCAACACCTATCGAAATTATTAACATATACACAATTATTGCCTTAATTTGCATTGTAATACGAATTTCCTGGTATTAAAATAAGATCAAATTGAATTAACCGGGAAATCTGCATGTAAAAATCGCCTGAATCCGGCAGGAAATATTCAACCTTCGGTTCGAAAATTAAAAATCAAAACATTTCCTGTAAAGAAATTCATTTAATAGATACTATAGCAAAAAATCGACCTCTGGTTTTCCGCTTTTTGTTCTTTCAGGCTACAATTTTACAAAGGTTCCCTTTCCCACTAAACTACTGTTGTAGCTGTTGACAACCTGCATGATATAGGTTCCGGGCAAAAGGTTGCTGACATCTGTCTGCCAGTTTAACTGTGTGGTATTGGCTGATTGAACCACTGTCCCTAAAGTATTTACTATCCTGATACTATACACTGTACTTGTACCTGGAGGGTTGCCTGCGAACCCGCCCGTTTGGGTTGCACCCGAAGCGAAAGGAGGGGTTATGGCTAAATTGAGGGTACTTTTTGCCGGATTAGGGTATATGGCAACGCTGTTTTTTACCAGACTGTTTATAGCATTGTTATAAATCAGTGTAACAATAGCCGAATAGGTAACTGTCCCGTTCAAATCTTCAAGCTTTAACCGGTATTGGTTTGCTCCGGCAACCGGATTATAATCCTGAAAGCTATATGTTCCCGCAGCACTTGAAGCAAAACCACCCAAAATATCAAATGCCATCCCGTTATCCGTGCTCCGTTCAACGGTAAAATTGGTGTAGTTCTGTTCGTTCCCGGTAGTCCATACCACCTGGGCGCCCCCTGTTGCCTTTGCGGCAGTAAAGCTTAGTAAATGAAGCCCAAGGGCCGGGTTTTGGCGAATAACTAAACTAAAGCGGTTACCGCCATAGCTGCCCGTATCCGTAGTAATATTAAAAACGTAGGTTGTATTATGCCGCATATCCAACGAATCATGGTTAAAACGGTCCATCAGCCAAATGTCATAAATCTGTGGAATAGCTGCTGCTTCTGTCATAAGTAACTTATAAGCGCCATAAGCGTTTGCGTTTACAAACAGCGGGATAGTGGTTTGCTGCCGTCCCGGCAAGGGCATCCGGTTAATCGCCACCTTTACATTGTCGCTGGTATAACTGGCCAATTTTACCTTGCCATTCCCTGCTTTATAAGGGGCGTCCTGATCGTCGGTATATAGCGCCGAAGCTGCGGAATTAAAGCCGATGTACATATCATCCGTATTTACAGAATCCATGGCCATTTGTAAACGCAAATGCGGGTCGATAACAGCATTATTCTGGCTGATAACATTACCCTTTGCAGCCATAAAAAGATTAAGACCAGTATTTTGAGTTGTTACTTTGGCCGACTCGTTGAAAATCAATTGCGGACTTGTATTATTGGCAGCCATCACAAAAAAGCCCTGCCCGCTTACTATCGTCCTGCTGCCATTGTTGGTATAGGTGCCGCCCTTCTGGTAGGTATCATAATTATTGGTTACCGGATTAAGTTCATAAACGGTATTGCTCACATTACTGGCATATATCCCGCTTGTGGTAGTGGTGGTGTTGTATGTCTCCCAGTCAATTGAACTGGCGTAAGGATTGCCCACCAGATTAAAACCCCTCACAGCGGTATTGGCGGTGGCGTTTGTCCACCCTAAATTTGGGGAAGCGGGCGTGTACCAGTCGTCCACTATAACCTGGCCTGCATTTAAGGTTCCGGTAGCGCCTAATGTAACCGCCACAGGCGTTGTGTAGGATGTCAGCGTTTCAACGCCTACGGCGGCCGAAGCCTTATTTCCCCTGAAAAACAACATATAGCCGTTTCCAACCGGAATATTATAAACCGTTGCGCCGCCATTCATGTAATAATTATAGGTCGGCGCATTATTAATGGCGCTAATACCCCAAAAGTTACCGCTGGTAAATGTTGCGTTATTCGGCGCCTGGTCTTCGCGGAATAAATATAGCGTAGGATTGCCCGTTTTATCAAAGCCACCGCCTGAATTGCCCGTAAGCCAAACACTGTTTTGCAGGTAATTTATACTGTAAACCTTATTTGAAGATACCGTTGCTGCGTAAACCGGCGACGACAGTAAGCGGTATCCCCGGTAACCAGGTCCGCCGGTTAAATATCTTTGTACATTAACTAAACCTGCACCTGTCCCGGCGATCGACGTGCTGAGAATTTGACCGACTGATGCCGAACTTGCAGCACTTGACATTAAAGTAAGCACCAGGGGTGATGTTAAGGTAAGCACACCCGTCCCGTTGACATTCAGGATACCTGTTGAACCAATATTCACAGCCCCGGTGCCGGTTATAGTAGGTGTAATACCCGTAGGTACGGTCAGAAAACTGCCGATAGTTAAAGCCCCCGGCGAGGTAATGGTTAACGTGTGGCTGCCTCCGTTGTTGCCAAATGTTAATGATCCGATAGAAACCGCAGTAGTTAGCAATGGTTCCTTTTTACTCCCGGTATAGCCCGAAACCCCGATACTCACATAATCATTTACCCCCGGCGCCGAACCCGTGCTCCAGTTTGAGCCTGTAAGCCACGCCGTTGATGTAAATCCTAACCATGCCACCGATGTACCTGTGGCTATATTCACAACCGTACTGCCGCTGCCAAAATAGTTATAAGCAGTAACGGTATAATTGGTGGCTGGCGACGAGGCTGTCGGTGTGCCGGAAATAGTACCGGTGGTTGTACTAAAGCTTAACCCGGCGGGGAGTGTGCCGGTTAAAACATACCCTCCCAACGGGGGATATTCGTAGATCTTATTGCCGCTGTAACTGGATACAAAAACGTCCCCGCTTCCATCTACCACAAGCCCCTCGGGATCGGTTACTGAAATGGTATTGACAAGCGTTCCGGACGAATTGTAAATATCGACCACATTATTACCCGAATCGCCGACATATACATTTCCGGTCGAACTTATTGCCAATGCGTAAGGGCCGCTAAACCCGGATGCGAATACTCCGGAATAAACACCCGCCGAAGAATACTTAGTCACATTGCTGGTCCCGAAATTTAATACATAAATGTTCCCCGAGGCATCTACTCTTACATCAGACGGCGTGCTGATACTCGCGGTAATGGTGAGCGAATTTACCCATGTATTATAGGTATATTTTTTAACCTGGTTGCTATTGGTATTGGTAACGTACAAATTTCCCGATGCATCGATACCTATGCCTAAGGGGCTGCTCAAACCTGTAACTATTGTGGTTTTTATACCTCCTGTTGTAATTTTATATACTTTACCTGCACCGGCATCTACTATATAAGCATTCCCTGCTGAGTCAAACGCTATACCGTCGGGGCTTGAATACCCTGTGCCAAAAGTGTTTACATAAGCGCCGGCTGAAGTATAATAGGTAACCGAAGGCCCGCCGTATTGGGCAACATACAGGTCGCCGTTAGTTGAATTGATAGCCATTCCGCTGGGGCCGGATAAACTTGTTGTCGGGAAAGTAGCAGTTGTTATGGCCCCCCCCGTATTTACCGGGACCAATGGCGTTATGGCGGTGCCTACGGTATAAACATTTGTGGAAGGCGTGTAAGATATTACCGGAGCCTGGGCAAATAAGTTTTTGGCAAGCAACGTTATAAACAACACAAGAAAATAAAAGACCGGTTTATGAGGAACCATAAGTATTTCTTTATCAGCTATTACAATAAAGTATCAAATCCAAGCCCCGGCGGCAAACTCATCAGCATTGCAAACAGTTCAATCGCTGACAAAGTCATTCGTTATACTAATTATTTAAGCGTATGTATAAATGATTTTTACTAATAGTTAATATTTAGTACTAATATTTATATAATTCTACTTATACAAAAATCCCGAAATTTTCGTTTGCGTCAAACCAATTAGTGTTACAACATTAAACTATTTATCAACAAACGGCATAGTTATTAACATTCGTTGATTTTGACCGTGGATAATTTCACTGAAAATCAGTTTTTGGAGACGGGGATATCATTAACCGGACTGCACTAACGTATCGTATAGGTTAATAACATTCGATATACTATAGTAAAAGTGGCTGTTAGTTAAATGATTTTCTTTTTAATTTTAATATTTTTATAA
>JBIOHE010000073.1:0-15332 GCA_044448725.1 Sphingobacteriales bacterium
AAGGCACTAGCTGCATCATTACCATCGCTCTCTCAATTATCAAACCTGAATTTGTCTGTTAATGGAATAGGTGATGAGGGAGCGAAGGTACTAGCTGCATCGTTACCATCGCTCTCTCAATTGTTTAAATTTGATTTATGAAACGCATCCACCATTTAATGGAATTGATCAGCGACATCAAAAAAACAGAGGAAATGATTTCTTTGCATAAGGATGATGAGTTTCAATTAATAATTGACCAGTATGAGGCCATTAAGGCAAAACAAATGGCCGAATTTATTGATGAATTGGCAAAGCCCCCGTTTCAGTCTGCCGAAAGCTTCTCTGTTATAAAATTGATGATTGATAAGTTTTATCCCTCACTAAGCCCGGATTCGGTTAAGCTAAAGGAATTAGGAAAATTAGCGTCAGCTATTGGTTGATTTTTCATTCACCGGAAACCTTTTCCAAATTGTCGCGCCGGTCCTTTGATTAGCAAATGCAGCGATTGCTTCGTTCCCCGCAAGGACGATGGGCTAACCTTCCAACAAAAACTATTTAAACTTTTATAACTCGTACAACAATTCCAACCAAATCCCTATCTTTGCCCATGCAAGAAAAAATCCTCATTCTTGACTTCGGCTCGCAGTTTACACAGCTGATAGCGCGCCGTGTCAGGGAACTCAATATTTACTGTGAGATTCACCCCTTCAATCATTTCCCAGAAGTTGACAGCAGCGTAAAGGGCATTATCCTTTCGGGCAGTCCGTATTCTGTTAGGCAGGAAGATCCGCCGACTTTTGATTTTGAAAAATTTCATGGTAAACTACCAATTTTAGGTGTTTGCTATGGTGCTCAGTATATGGCCCATTTTCATGGCGGCGAAGTATTGCCATCAAGTACCCGGGAATATGGCCGGGCAAATCTTCAGTATATAACGGAGCATAACCCGCTGTTTAAACTGATCCTCCCTGGTTCACAGGTATGGATGTCACATGCGGATACCATTGCTACCATAGGCGATGATTTTGAAATTATTGCAAGTACAGATACCGTTAAGGTTGCCGCCTACCATGTAAAAGGCACAAAAACTTACGGCATACAGTTTCACCCGGAAGTTACCCATAGCGTGGACGGCAAGCAATTGCTGCATAACTTTTTGGTTGATATTTGTGGTTGCCAACAGGACTGGACAGCAGATTCATTTGTAGAAACCACTATTGCAGCGCTGAAAGAAAAGCTTGGCGACGATAAAGTGGTGCTTGGCTTATCAGGAGGTGTAGATTCATCGGTGGCGGCGGTATTGCTGCACCATGCCATCGGCAAAAACCTGCATTGCATATTTGTTGATAACGGCCTGCTGCGCAAAGACGAATACCAGTCGGTACTGGACTCGTACCAGCACATGGGTTTAAATATTAAGGGTGTTGACGCCAAACAACGTTTTTACGATGCACTGGCCGGTTTAACCGACCCGGAGAAAAAACGCAAAGCCATAGGCCGCGTATTCATCGAGGTTTTTGATGATGAGGCACATAAAGTAAAAGACGTAAAATGGCTCGGACAGGGTACTATTTACCCCGATGTGATTGAATCAGTTTCGGTGAAGGGGCCATCTGCCACCATAAAATCCCACCATAACGTTGGCGGGCTGCCTGATTTTATGAAACTTAAGGTTGTTGAACCCTTAAATACGCTGTTTAAAGACGAAGTAAGGCGTGTTGGCAAAGCTTTAGGCATTGATCCGAATATTTTAGGCAGGCATCCGTTCCCAGGCCCCGGCCTGGCTATCAGGATATTAGGTGAGGTTACCCCGGAAAAAGTTGCAATTTTACAGGAGGCCGATGCGATTTATATCAACAATTTGCGGTCGGCAGGTGTTTATGATAACGTATGGCAGGCCGGTTCTATATTTTTACCGGTACAATCCGTAGGTGTAATGGGCGACGAACGTACTTACGAGAACGTAATTTGCCTGCGCGCTGTGGAGTCACTGGACGGTATGACAGCCGATTGGTGCCACCTGCCTTACGACTTGCTGGCAAAGATCAGCAACGAGATCATAAACAATGTAAAAGGAATTAACCGGGTAGTATATGACATCAGTAGTAAACCGCCTGCCACCATTGAGTGGGAATAAATGGTTCTTATTTTTAATGATAGCACTAATATCGGCTGCATGTTCGCCAAAACTGCAGCCGGTATCGGTGCATCCCGTAAATAAAACAGCCGAAAAACCGGCAGTTAACAAGCAGCCTGTAAAACCGGGCGGCGTTGAAAAACCTGCTGAAACAAAAGTATCAACCATTTCGCTGCTACTGCCGTTTGACCTCGACCGCCTTGCGCCGGGAGCATCCTATACTGCTGTTAGTCTTAGAGAGGCCGACATCGCCCTTGATTATTACCGGGGCTTTATACTGGCGCTGGATTCCTTAACCGCACAGGGTTATAATTTTAAATTGTTGGTTTATGATACCCGGAGCAATAAAACCCAGGCGCACAGCCTTGCCAATAACCCGGCGGTAAGGAGCAGCGGGCTTATTGTAGGTCCGGTTTTCCCGGATGATGTAAAAGCTTTTATCGCCAACTATCCCAATGGACACCAGCCTATCGTTTCGCCGCTTTCACCTGCGCCGCCGTCGGACTTTAAAAGCCCGCAACTAATTACCGCTATTCCGCCGCTCGAATACCATGCCTGGGCTGCCGCAAGGTATATCAAAAACAAAATAAACCCCAAGACCATATTTATCCTCCGTTCGGGTTTTAGCGAGGAAAACAATTATATCGTGCCTTTTAAAAGGGCCATCGACAGTTTGAGCAACAAGCACATTAAATTTGTTGACATTACCGTTATTCATGGTCAGTTAAATTCGTTGTTGCCCGAGCTTTCAACAACCGAAAAAAACGTGTTTGTTATACCGGCAAAAGACCAGCATTTTTTAAATATCACGCTGCGGGCGCTGGATACATTGAGCGGCACTTACCCGGTCGCCGTTTTCGGGCACCCCAACTGGATTAACTACCCTTTTTTAAAAGCCGACCTGTTGCAAAGGCTGGATACGCATATCACCTCTGCCGACCGGGTGGATTACAAGGCCGCCAATGCCCAAACTTTTATCCGGCGGTATAAGCAAGTCTATAACGTGGAACCAACAACTTATGCCATAAAGGGCTTTGATGAGGGCTTTTATTTCGGTCAGCTGCTGGCTGCCGACAGCCTGAAAAACCTGTCGACGAGTGATTTTACCGGGCTGCACAATAGTTTCCATTTGCAGAAAAAAACAGGGATTGGTTGGGTAAACACCCATGTAAGCGTGTATAAATATGCTAACTTTGAGCTGAAAAAGGTAGAATGAAGGCAATCAACCAGCTTAAAACGTTTCAGCGAATTTTAGAGGAATATCCGGCAGAAACGCCACTCGGTAAATTCTTGCCAGGCTTTTACCGTCAGAACAAACAAATGGGTTCCACCGACCGGCGCATTGCCGGCAGGTTGATGTACAACTATTTCCGCCTGGGTAAAGCATTACCTGCATTGCCCGCAGATGAGCGTCTTTTCGTAGCGGAGTTTTTATGCAATACCCAGCTTAATTCATTTTTACAGCACTTTAAACCCGAATGGGCCGCCTGCATAAGTTTTAGCTTGGAGGAAAGACTAAACCTCGTAAAAACGGCCCATCCTGAATTTAATTTAGACGATGTATTTCCCTGGACCAGGCAACTTTCGGCAGGGATTGATAAAACTGCGTTTTTACGCTCATTTTTTGTACAGCCCGATCTTTTTATCCGGGTTTATAAAGGATTTGAAACACAGGTGAAGGCTGCACTTATAGCAGCAGAAATTACGTTTAAGGATGAAGGCAAGGGCTGTTTCAGTTTACCGAACGGCACAAGACTTGAAGCCGTGATCCCCAACCCGCATTGGTACGAGGTGCAGGATTTTTCGTCGCAGCAAACGGCGCAATATTTTAAACCTCAAAAATGGGAAAGCTGGTGGGATGCCTGCGCAGCCTCCGGCGGTAAATCCCTGCTGCTGCATGATCTGGAGCCAAATTTAAAACTGGTGGTGTCCGACATCCGGGAATCTATATTAACAAACCTTGATGAACGCTTCCAGCAGGCAGGTCTTGTTAAGTATCAGAAAAAGCTGCTTGATCTTACCCAAAACAACGATCTGCTTTTGCATGATTATGCTTTCGACGGCATCATCCTCGATGCACCATGCAGCGGCTCAGGCACCTGGGGTCGCACGCCGGAGATGATCAGTCAGTTTGATACGCATAAAATTGAATTTTTTCAGCGCTTACAGCAAAGCATTGCCTGTAACGTGGTTAAATATTTAAAACCCGGTAAGCCGCTTATTTATATCACCTGTTCCGTTTTTAAAGCCGAGAATGAGGATGTGGTTAATTTTATGGTGAAGGAATTGGGGTTGAAACTGGAAGCACAAACGGTTTTGAAGGGGTATGAGAATAAGGCGGATACGATGTTTGTCGCGAGGTTGATAAGAATTTGAAAATTTGGTGATTTGAGAATTTGAAAATGATAGCAAAAATAGTAGATTGCATCACTAATCAATTTATCAATCACCTTAACACAATAATAAGCATGAAGAATCAACCTATAATCTTAAATCGCATTTCGATTTCGTTGGTGCTGCTGATTGGTTTTGGCATCATGCTTTATTCATGCAATTCGACCAGCCATAAATTAACTGCGGTGAAAGATACTTCCCAAAAGGCTTTTCCTTTGAAATATCCTAAACATGACGAAGATGGGGATGATAATCCAGAACCGTCTTTAGCATCCATATTAAAAGACCAGCTTAAAAGTTATAAGGACACCACTAAAGTAGATACTACTTTTTTATTGAGTTTACATGATACAATGAGTGTCCAATTAAGACATTATTGTACTTACGATCATAAAATAGACTTACCTCCCAGGTATCTTAAGTTGTTTAATCTTAAAAAATTTCAGGCGCACGATTTTGTATCGGGATTGAAGGTGAAAATAAATTCAAAGGTTGTGTTTGATGGTATCATAAAGAAAGCGGAGTTTCAAAGTTTGCTTAATGACGAATTAATAAAATACGCTGTGTTGTTAGCTCCTAACGTAACGTTATCCGGCAATAGTTTATCATTACAATACAGTATATCAGTTCCATTATCCGATGTAGGTCAGGGCTTTACAATGAAGATTGATACTTTGGGCAGAAAACATATAACTGCTGATTAACTTTCAGCCCCCCCTTAGCGGGCTACCCATTTGTAGCATTTTCAAATTATGCAATTTGTCGCTTAGCGATTACCCAATTCGCGAAGGGTAGCCGCTACGCGGCACAAAAGAATGATCGGGTCTTTTTCTACAAACGGGTTACCGCTACGCGGTATTTGAATTGCACTAATAAATCTGTGTGCCTGATAACTGCTGAAAACCCTATATGCCACGTAGTGGCTACCCGTTTGTAGCAAAAAAGCAAACCACAATTTTTTTGCCGCGTAGCGGCTACCCTTTGCGAATTGGGTAGCCGCTAACGCGGTAAGAATATCTTGCTATTTACTTTCTACAAACGGGTTACCGCTATGCGGTATTTGAATTGCACTAATGAATATGTGTATTATAACCGCCGCAAACCCTATTTGCCACATAGTGCCTACCCGTTTGTAGAACAAAACAACCGCATTTTTTTGCCGCGTAGTGGTTACCCTTTGCCAATTTGCTTTTAAATGCTAATTTGGGCTAAACCTTTTTCAATATGTCAAATACCTATACCCAATTATACATCCATTGCGTTTTTGCAGTAAAATATCGACAAGCCGTAATACCGCCTTCCTGGGAAGAACGTCTTAACCAATACATAACTGGCACCCTGCAAAATAATGGTCATAAATTATTGGCAATAAATTCAATGCCCGATCATTTGCATTTTCTTGTCGGTCTTAACCCAAAACAATCAATTTCGGATATGATGTGGCTGGCAAAAGGAGATAGTTCCGAATTTGTAAACAAAGAAAAATTTACCGAAAGAAAATTTTATTGGTAGGATGGTTACGGGGCATTCAGCAATAGCCGCACTCAAATTGATGGTGTGGTTAAATACATCATCAACCAAAAACTACATCATTCCAAAAAGACATTCAGAGAAGAATATTTGGAAATATTGAAAGATTATGCGGTTGAATACGACGAAAAATACATTTTTCACGACTTGTTAGACGGGTGATGGGTAGCCGCTATGCGGCACTATATCGGGGTGGCCGTTTTTCTACAAACGGGTTACCGCTACGCGGTATTTGAATTGCAAAATAAACATTCCCCCTTTAGGGGGCCCGGGGGGCTAAAGATGCGTATTACTCCTAAACAACTTAATCGCAATCGCCAATAAAATTACCCCGAAGGCTTTCCGCAAAATATTCAGCCCGGTTTTGCCCAGCAGCTTTTCGAGCCATTTTACATTTTTTAATACGAGGTAAACAAACAGCGTATTGAGGACTATGCCGACAAGTATATTCTGCGTCTGATATTGGGATTTCAGGGATAGCAGGGTAGTCATGGTGCCGGCACCTGCTATCAGCGGAAAGGCCAGGGGCACAATGGACGCAGTTGATGACATTTCTTCTTTAAACAGCGTTATACCCAATATCATCTCCATCGCTATAATAAAGATCACCAATGAACCGGCTATGGCGAAGGAGGAGACATCAAGGCCTATAATGGACAGCAACTCTTCGCCGCCGAATAAAAAACCAACCATCAGCACCAGCACCGCAATACTTGCCTTTTCCGACTCGATATGTCCCACCCTTTGCCGCATTTCAATAATAATGGGTATAGCGCCCAGAATATCAATGATCGCGAAAAGGATCATCGTTACAGATAATATCTCTCTGAAAATTAATGGATGCATGGCATTGAGGTTTTATTGTTTTGGTTTCAAACAAAAACGCCACAAAAGTGCAACAAAAATACAGAATGCAGATAAAAAAATCAGGACACAAAAAAGGCCCCGGATTGTCAGGGCCATTTTTGTTATAAATATTGTTGGTTATTTCGCCTATAACTCCGGTTTCAGCGGATCTTTAGGGAGATAAACTATCCCTTTTCTGATTAGTGAGTGTTTTTTACTGTATAAAAAGTAAATAACAAAGCCAATTGCCATCCAGATAACTAAACGTAACCAGTTATCTTTTCCAAGGCCCAGCATCATCAAGATACAAACAACCGCGCCTAAAATTGGCACAACAGGCACCCATGGCGTACGGAAAGGGCGTGGCGTATTCGGATCAGATTTGCGCATTACCATTACACCGATGCACACCAGCACAAATGCAAACAGCGTTCCGATGCTTGTCATATTACCTACAACGTCACCAGGAACAAAGGCTGCGAAGATACCTACGAACACAAGGAAAATAAGATTTGACTTATACGGCGTCTGAAATTTAGGGTGTACCGCTGAAAACACAGGAGGCACCAATCCATCTTTCGACATTGAGAAAAACACCCTTGATTGTCCGAGCAGCATCACAAGGATAACTGATGAAAAACCTCCTAAAATAGCAACAGTAACCAAAACAGATAACCAATGATAGTTATGCATATAAGTTTCAATAGCGTAAGCTACAGATGCTTCCTTTCCGGCTGTTGCAAATTCTTTATAGTTTGCCACGCCTGTTAGTACGTGACCAAACAACACATACAGAACGGTACAAATTGCAAGTGAAACCAATATACCGATAGGCATATCCTTTTTGGGGTTTTTAGCTTCCTGGGCAGCGGTTGATACCGCATCGAAACCTATGAAGGCAAAGAACACCACACCAGCGGCACTGATAATACCCGACCAGCCAAATTTTCCGAAATCATTGGTAAAATATTCCAGAAAGCTTTTTTGTCCGTGGAACATGGCCTGCTCGCCTGCGTTTACAGGAATGTACGGGGTATGGTTTACAGGGTTCATAAAACCCCAGCCAATACAAATAAACAGGATAACGATGGCAACCTTAACAATAACAATAACACCGTTTACCAGCGCCGATTCCTTTGTGCCACGAATCAGTACGAGGGATAACAGCACAATGATAAAAAGTGCAGGCAAATTTATTATACCATGTACTCCGGTTAAAGAAGTTTCAAAAGGCGAATGGCAAAACTGGTAAGGAATAGATACTCCAAAATTCTCAATTAATTTATTGAGATATTCAGACCAGGCTATAGATACAGTTGCAGCACCGACAGCATATTCCAGTACCAAATCCCATCCTATAACCCAAGCTACAATTTCGCCCATGGTAGCATACGAATAGGTGTATGCGCTTCCGGCAATAGGGATCATAGCGGCAAATTCGGCATAGCACAAACCAGCGAGTGCGCAACCGACAGCGGCTAAGATAAATGCCAGCGTAACCGATGGCCCTGCATGATCGGCAGCGGCGGCGGCGGTCCTAACAAATAAACCGGCGCCAATAATAGCGCCAATACCCAAAGCAACTAAATTGCCCGCGGTGAGTGTACGTTTTAATGTACCCGCGCCGGTTTCGGCTGCTTCTTTTAATAATAAGTCTAGTGGCTTTTTAAATTTCATAAATATTTCAATTGTTTCAGTCAGTTAATTCCCAAACGTACTTAAATTTATTGAAAACATAAAGTGCAGAATGTAACAATGAGTTGAGAAAGAAAAGCCAAATATTATTGCTTATTGTTTGATGGGGTTTGGAGAGAGCGAAAATCGAAGTTTTAAAAATTTCGCAAGTATTCGGGCCTCATTTTCTAAGAAGTAAAAACAAGCACAATACCCAAAGTTAAAACTTGAACGGATTTCGGTGTTGATGAAAAACGGAAATGATCACAATAAAATCCTGATCATCGTCTATACGGTAAGCCACGGAGTACGGGAACTTTTTTAATACCGCAAAACGGTATTTTTCTGAAAATTTGACGGCATATTGAAAAGGATTATTTAATATCAGATCAACAGAATTATCAAGTTCGTCAAGAAAAGATTTTCCTAAACCGGGTTTGCTTTTTTCGTACCACCGGCAAGCATCGGCGATCTCGAGCTCGGCTTCAAGTAAAAATTTAACGATATACACTTCTTAGCTCGTGTTTTATATCGTTCCAATCCCTGGCGGTAGTTTTGCCGTTTATAAAATCGTTATCCCGTTTTAGTATTTCTTGCTGCTGGAGTTCGGTTAAGCCTAAGCCATCAGTATCACTTTGATAATCATACTCCATCCTGTCCAAAAATTCGACCAGGGCTTTTTCTTGTTCTTCACTATGGGGGTTAACGATAACTGTCATTAAACAAATTTAATAATAATAGCTGTTAAAATCAAACCTGAAAAAAATATTATAACAAAGAAGGCCGCTGTCCGGCGGCCTTCTTTGTTATCTTGAAAATTGAAATATTATCCCTTTTTATCAACCTTCACAATCGGGCTGATCACCGCCTGCACCCTGATCTCTTTTTGAACCGGGTGGCTTATATGGGCTGTTTTTTGAACATTCGCATTCAAATGCGGTGCAATTACCAGGGACATGATCGACATCAGTTTAATCAGGATATTCATTGAAGGACCCGAAGTATCTTTAAACGGATCGCCCACGGTATCACCGGTTACAGATGCTTTATGTGGTTCCGATTTTTTATAATACATCTCGCCGTTGATCTCAACGCCTTTTTCAAATGATTTTTTAGCGTTATCCCATGCACCGCCTGCATTGCTCTGGAAAAGTCCCATCAACACACCCGATACGGTTACGCCGGCCAGCATGCCGCCCAATACTTCGGGACCGAATGCAAAACCTACGATTATTGGTGTGATCAGCGCAATTAATCCTGGAGCAACCATCTCGCGGATAGAAGCTTTGGTGGATATGGCCACGCATTTTTCATATTCAGGTTTACCTGTATATTCCATAATGCCCGGGATCTCGCGGAACTGGCGGCGAACTTCTTCAACCATCGCCATTGCCGCACGGCCCACCGCCGAAATAGCCAGTGACGAAAATATAAAAGGGATCATACCGCCAACAAACAGGCCGGCCAATACATTCGCTTTGTAAATATCTATATGCTCAATACCCGCAACACCTACAAATGCTGCAAATAAAGCCAGTGAGGTTAATGCCGCCGAAGCAATTGCAAAACCCTTGCCGGTAGCTGCTGTAGTGTTACCTACGGCATCCAGGTTATCTGTACGGTGCCTTACTTCTTCGGGAAGGCGGCTCATTTCGGCAATACCACCTGCATTATCGGCGATAGGTCCGAAAGCATCAATGGATAACTGCATAGCAGTGGTAGCCATCATACCTGCGGCAGCGATGGATACGCCATATAAACCGGCAAAATAATAAGAACCATAAATACCTGATGCCAAAACAAGGATAGGCATTACGGTTGATTCCATCCCAACAGCCAAACCGGCAATAATGTTGGTAGCATGACCTGTTGACGACTGCCTGATAATACCCAGCACCGGCCGTTTACCCATCGCTGTATAATATTCAGTGATCATTGACATCAGCGTACCTACAACCAAACCAACAACGATTGCGCCGTAAACACCATCTTTGGTGAAATGTGAAGCGCCGCCTTTTAACACACCGCCCGTATCATCGCGCAGCATGTGGAATTCGCCGGCAGGCAACATCCATTGCACTACAAAATAAGTGGCAATTGCAGTTAAAACAATTGAAGTCCAGTTACCGATATTTAAAGCTTTCTGAACGCTGTCAGTTTCATTTTTAATTTTTACAAATGATGCGCCTATCAAAGAAAACACGATACCCAAACCGGCAATTACCATCGGTAACAATACCGGTGCTATACCGCCAAAATTATCGTGAGATACAATTTCGCGCCCCAATACCATAGTGGCCAGCATGGTGGCTACGTACGATCCGAACAAATCCGCACCCATACCTGCTACGTCGCCAACGTTATCACCAACGTTATCGGCAATAGTTGCGGGGTTACGCACGTCATCTTCGGGGATACCCGCTTCTACCTTACCTACAAGGTCGGCGCCAACGTCAGCTGCCTTGGTATAAATACCACCGCCCACACGGGCAAACAATGCGATAGATTCGGCACCGAGTGAAAACCCGGCCAAAACATCCAGTGCTTTTGCCATGGCTTCGCCGTTTACATCAAGGCCCTGGCTTTTAACATAAAAGGTGTAAAAAACAATGAACAGAGAGCCTAAACCAATAACCGCTAAACCGGCCACGCCTAAACCCATCACAGTGCCGCCGGTAAACGAAACCCTCAGCGCTTTGGCAAGGCTTGTTCTGGCTGCTTGTGTGGTGCGTACGTTTGCTTTGGTGGCGATACGCATTCCCAGGAAACCTGCGAAGGCCGAAAGGAAGGCGCCCACTAAAAACGAAATGGCAATTACCGGGCTCGATGTTACCACGGTTGTACCCGACCAGGCCAGTAAAATCATGGCCAGCGCTACAAAATAGCCGAGTACTTTCCACTCAGCCTTTAAAAAGGCCATAGCGCCCGCAGCAATGTGGCCCGCAAGCTCATTCATGCTGGCATCACCGGTTTCCTGTTTGGTAACCCAGGCGGCTTTTACGGCCATCGCTATAATACCGATGATCCCGAAAACAGGTATTAAATAAATCAGGTAAGTGTTTAATAGATCCATATTGAAATTTTGGAGTAAGTATTCGTGTTAATATTTTTAAAAAGTTTGCAAATATAATTGGCTGGCGCAAATTAGTAAATTAATTTCTTTACAATAGGGTGTCATTTACAAAGTTTTTTGAATAGTTTAGAAGCTTTAACACAAAAAATACATGACACCCACTCCAGTACAACCAAAATTGAAACATGAACTGGGTTTGCTCGACGGCACAATGCTGGTAGCAGGCTCCATGATCGGCTCAGGGATCTTTATTGTAAGCGCGGATATTACCCGAAATGTAGGCTCAGCAGGCTGGCTGATTGCCGTTTGGCTTATCACCGGATTTATGACCATTACCGCTGCTGTCAGCTATGGCGAACTAAGCGCCATGTTCCCTAAAGCAGGCGGGCAATATGTTTATTTAAAGGAGGCATATAACAAGCTGATCGCATTTTTATATGGCTGGAGTTTTTTCGCCGTGATACAAACCGGGACAATTGCGGCTGTCGGTGTAGCGTTCTCAAAATTTACAGCCTACCTCATCCCCGCTGTAAGCGAGGATCATATTTTATTCGGCGCGATGATCGGCTCCTGGCATTTTACCATCAGCGCGGCGCAGTGTGTTTCGATAGTTGTAATTATGCTGCTTACCTATATAAATACCAAAGGCGTTAAAAGCGGTAAACTTATTCAAAACACATTTACCATCACCAAACTATTAAGTTTGTTTGGCCTGATTGTTTTCGGTTTTGTTGCCTTAAAAGGCGACGTTTGGCATGCCAACTGGAGTAATGCCTGGGATATGCACAAATTAAATCCGGACGGCACGGTGGTTACCCTCACCATTGCTACTGCACTGGGCGCCATAGCAGCCTCAATGGTTGGCTCCATTTTCAGCAGCGACTCCTGGAACAATGTAACTTTCATCGCAGGGGAAATGCACAATCCCAAACGCAATGTAGGGTTAAGCCTGTTTTTAGGAACATTGATCGTAACGATTATTTATATCTCGGCAAATGTGGTTTACACTGGTGTATTATCCATGCATGATATTGCCACCGCCGATCATGACAGGGTTGCAGTCGCGGCATCACATGTCATATTCGGAAATATTGGAACTAAAATTATTGCCATAATGATTATGATCTCTACGTTCGGATGCAACAATGGGCTGATCATGGCCGGGGCCAGGGTTTATCACACAATGGCAAAAGACGGCTTGTTTTTTAAGAAGACAGGCACTTTAAACAAATTTGCGGTGCCTGAATTTGGTTTATGGATCCAGGCTGTGGTGGCTGGGATACTTTGTCTAAGTGGCAGCTATGGTGATTTGTTGAACATGATCTCAATGGTCGTTGTCATATTTTATGTATTGACAATAGCAGGTATCTATATTTTGAGAATTAAACAACCAAATGCTGAAAGGCCTTACAAAGCTTTTGGATACCCAATTCTGCCAGCTATTTACATCATTTTAGGCGTGGCATTTTGCATCTTGCTTTTGATTTATAAACCAGAGTATTCTCGTGGCGGTTTGTATATTGTTTTAGCCGGAATACCAATTTATTATATCGCAAAAAAGTATTTAAAAAATGATGATCAAACAGATCTGGCTGCTTAGTTTACTTTTAATTTCCGGAAATGTCTTCGCTCAGCCGCTTTCTCAAAAGCTGCAGGCTGCCTTCAACCGCTTACAGGCCGACAGTCAGTGCAAGTATGCGTCTGTTTCGCTGACTGTGCTGGATGCTAAAACTGGGGAACAGGTTTTTGCAGTAAATCCAAATATGGGCCTGGCAACGGCATCCACATTAAAGACTGTGACCACCATTACAGCCTTTAATTTACTGGGTAAAGATTTTCAATACCAAACCCAGTTTGGTTATTCGGGCACAGTTGGCGCCGATGGTACCCTTAACGGGGATGTTATTATTAAAGGCGCTGGCGACCCAACACTTGGCAGCTGGCGATATGAAATCAGCCATGAAAATCATATTTTAAGTTTGATGGTTGACGCCCTGCAAAAAGCCGGGATCAAAAAAATTAACGGCCGTATTATTGGCGATGATTCGGTTTTTGGCTCACAGTCTATCCCCGAAGGATGGATCTGGATGGACGTGGGCAATTATTACGGTGCCGGAACTTCCGGCCTTACCTGGCGGGAGAACCAATTTGATATTAAATTAAAAACCGGCCGGATTGACAGCCCGATTGGTATCGTACGTGAAGTACCTGCCATGCCTTATCTTAACTTTAAAAGCGAACTAATAAATGCACCCTCAGGTACAGGTGACAATGCATACGCTTTTTTACCGGTTGGCGGCAATATGATGTATTTGCGCGGTACATACGCTGAAGACCAGTCGAAAAAAAGCATTGCCGCAGCCCTGCCCGACCCTGCTTATGATGCTGCTTTCCGCCTGGCCGATACCTTGAAACGCTTGGGAATCCTCATAAGCAATGGCGCTGAATCTACCAATAGTTTAACGGCAAAAGGCTTGCAAACACCGCAAATCGCGACTAATTTAACAACGATATTGTCGCCGCGGTTAAGCCAGATCATTTACTGGCTCAACCAGAAAAGCATTAACCTGTATGCCGAGCAATTGCTGAAAACCATCGCCTGGAAAGCAGGTAAGCAACCATCCACCGCTAATGGTGTCGAGGTAGTTCAAAATTTCTGGAGAGCAAGGGGCATTGATCCTAAATCATTAAATATTTTCGACGGCAGCGGTCTTTCCCCGGGCGACAGGGTGACAACCTTAACGATGGCGACCATCCTGCAATCGGCAAAGGCTGCAACCTGGTTCCCCGATTTTTACGAAAGCTTGCCAACCTACAACAATATGAAAATGAAAAGCGGCAGTATCCTCAATGTACTCACCTACGCGGGCTACCAAACCCATAAAGGCCGTGAACTTTGCTTTTCGATTATGGTGAATAATTTTAACGGATCAAGCAGGGAGGTGAAGGAGAAGATGTTCAGGGTTTTGGATGAGATGAAATGATTACTTTCGCTAAATTTTAAATAAATGATTTCTTTTAAGGATGCTTTTTATAAGGCTATTGTTGAACTTTATCCAAATGGCCCTGAATGGGATCTGGTGGGTATTATAACTAAAAGCTCAAAGGTTTACACGCTGTCATACGATTCAAAAATCCTCTCTGGTATTTTTGAGATCTTAACAGAGCCGATTATTCAAAAAATAGCTGACGATAATAATCTAATATTAAAAAAGGGCGTCCAAAATCAATACCCGGAATTTACGCTTTATGATGAAGCCGCACCAGGTGAGAAAATTGCTGTTGATATGAAATCTACTTACAGACAAAGAAATGCAGGCGGCGATGTAAAACCATTTTCGTTTACTTTAGGTTCATACCGATCATATTTACAAGACCCGAAAGGAACTAAAGGAATTTTATTTCCATACAGCGATTATAAGGAGCATTGGGTCATTGGATTTGTTTACGATAGAAATCCAGCATGTAAAAATGTTGAAATTACTAACATTATTGAGGCTTCCCGTTTGCAGGCACCTTATTCAAATATTGAATATTTTGTCCAGGAGAAACACAAAATATCGGGTAAAACGCCCGGCAGCGGCAATACAACAAATATCGGTTCAATTAAAAGCAAAACAGTAAATAACTTTGTTGAGGGTAATGGCCCTTTTCAGGATAAAGAAGATTTTGAAAACTATTGGAAGAATTTTATTA
>JBIOHE010000074.1:0-15306 GCA_044448725.1 Sphingobacteriales bacterium
AAATGTCTGATTGACTTTGAAGTTTTCATTTTGTTATTTATATCTATAATATCTACCTATTTAGTAGTGTAAAGATAAGGCGAATATTTTAATTCACAAATATTTATTGAAAAAAATTACTAAAATATTATAATATACTGATTATCTATTACTTGTAAAATAAAAAACGGATCAGTTTAAATATCTGGGGACTTATTAACAGGCAAACAATTTTTCCAGCCTAAAAAGGAAGAACGAGACATCGGTAACCCCTCTTAAATTGGCTCTAAAGTTTTTAATTTTTGAGTTAAAGGATTCTGCATTTGCGTTGGTATTTCGGTTGTCGAAAAAGTTCAGAATATTTTCTATGTGGTATTCCAGGGAATTGACAGCGGTGTTGAATTCCTCTATGTTTGATTTTTCTACCTTATTTTTCCATTTCTGGAAATGTTCTGATGCGTTGGTTTTAACCGTGTTTTTATAGATGGCCCTGAATTGTAGTGTTAATTGATAAGCTGTTTTAAGTGAGGGATATTTTTCAAAAAGTAAATTAGCCCGTTTTGTCTGGTTTGCAGTCCAGTCATCTTCCGTTTTATAGAGCAGGTATTTGCTTCGTGCCAATAATTGCTTTAATGTATCGCCATTTGATAGTACCTCGGCAATGTATTTCCCTTTATTGTCCCTGGCTTGTTTAATAGCATCATTTTCTTCTTTTATTGCCACCCATCTTAAATTTACCCGTATATGCTGCATGGCATCCATTACCAATTTTACCACATGGAAACGGTCGATAACCATGCTACAGTTTGGAAAGCTGTTTTTAACGGCAAGTCCCATGTTGGGCGCCATATCCATACTTACTTCTTTTACCTCTTTTCGCTTTTGTAGTGATATCTTTTCTAATACCTCTTGTATTGTTTTTGCTTCTGTTCCGTTTATGATGGCTACAACGCTCTTCTTGTTTTTAACCCCGGTATTTTTATTGGTAACAAAGGTGTAGAGTTCTCCGTTAGAGAGGCTTACCTCATCGATACTCATATAGGGCGTAATATTTTCCGGATAAAGCAGGTAATCTTCTGCATGGGGCAATTGTTCCCATTGTTTATAGCCGCTAACCTTATGTTTATAGTGCCGCTGTAAGGTTTTATTCTTTACCCCGTAATAACTGGCTATATTGCTTATGGTATCGGGCCTTGTATCCACTTGCTTCTTTTAAAAAATCAGATAACTCTTGTGTGAACTTTGAGCCATCTGCCATGAAAGAAAAATCCCGCTTTATGATTTCTTTGCTAACCTTGTGCCGCCATCTGCGTGTTTTCAATCTCAAAAATACGCCCTTGCCACGTATTGGAAAATCCTGTATCAGTTTACTTTCCAAAAATCCTTTTGATTCGTAATCTGCCCTGCTATAACCATGGGGTAGCTCATTCTTTTCTTCAAATTCTATCAGCCAATATTCTTGCCTGAGCTCAACACTGCATAAGATCTCATACCTGCTTATACTAAAGTACTCCATCAGCTCGCTTGGGAACAGTTCCTGGAATAGTTTATTACCTGTTGTTTCGATTGCCTTTTTTCTGACAAATATATTTTTTTATCTCTACTACTCCCCAACTTTTTCACTTGACCCTAAAAAACCGGCAACTGTGAAAAGTTGCCGGTCATAAAACAATAAAACGCCTTAGATTTTATTAAAGATCTTCCCCCTGTTTTATCTCATCCGAAGCATGGAGCATCACTTTATCATTTGCCTTGAGGTTACCGAATACCTCGGTTGCATCGTTGCTAACCAATCCTTCCTTAATATTTACAAGTACAGCTTTACCGCTGCTGTCTTTAACAACATACTCGTGTTCGGTTGAACGTACGATGGCATCATTAGGGACCAGCAATGATTTTACCCCCGACAGCATCTGTATCCGCACTTCGGCATACATGCCGGGTTTCAGCTGCCCGTTTTTGTTCAGTACATCAATTTCAATAGCTTCCTGCTGCATACTGCCCAAAGAATTTGCCGAACGGCTGATCTTTGCCGTTTGTTGTTCGCCGGGCATGGCGTTAAAAGTAAAGCTAACGGGCTGACTTAAATCAACCTTATCCACATAATCTTCGGGGATGGAGACGGTAAGGCGCATTTTATGAATATCCTGCAGGATAAGCATCGGTTGGTCGGTAGTTTTTCCGGGTGCAACAAGTGCGCCGGGTGATATATTCCGTTGAATGATCATCCCGTCAAAGGGTGCGTAAATGCGAAGGTAGTTTTCCATCGTTTTAACCGATTCCACATTTGATTTTTCGGATTGTGTCATGGCCTGGTCCGCCTTCATTTTGGCATTGGCATTATCGAGGTCTAAAGGCGATACCGAACCAGGTTCTTTGGCCGCTTCTTTTAAACGCTCGTATTTTTCTTTGCTCGCTTCAGCATTTTCCCGGGCCTGCAAATAGCGGGAATTAGCTGCCTGCAGTTCCGATTCCATTTCTGGCGCTTCTAAAATTACCAGCAGCTGTCCTTTTTTTACAATGGAACCGCGGTCAACAAACAGTTGTTTTACGAACCCGTTTACTTTAGGGAACAGGTTAACTTCATTAAAGGGAATTAAACGGCCTGGCAGGCGTGCTGAACCGGACAGGGCTCTTTCAGAAACCGCAGCAAATTGATATTTATTGGTTTGTTTTTGCACGCTCAGGTCAACCGGCTTATTATTTGCGGAACACGCCGCAAAAAGGGTACTTACTGCGATTAAAAAATATGAGGTATATTTCATGTTATTTGATATTTAAATTGGGGGTTTCAGCTAATTCTTCGGGCATTAATGATGGGTGTTCATAAGTCGTACTATTTTGAATCCATGCAAACACCATTGGTAATATAAATAATGCGGCAAGCGTTGAGGCAAACAGGCCGCCAATAACCGCACGGCCCAGCGGCGCCGACTGTTCGCCGGCTTCACCCAATCCCGATGCCATCGGGACCATGCCTGCTATCATGGCAAAACTGGTCATTAGTATCGGCCGTAAACGGACTGAAGCACTGGTAATTGCGGCCCGGGTAGCGTCGCGGTACTCAAGGCGCAGTGCTTCTCCGGTAGTAACAATCAATATTGCATTTGCTACCGAAACACCGGTGCTCATGATCATACCCATATACGATTGTAAGTTGAGGGTTGAACCTGTGAGTAACAATACTACCAGTGAACCGAGGATAACTGCTGGAATAGTAACCAAAACGGTTAGCGAAAGCTTAAACGACTGATAATTAGCTGCCAGTAAAAGGAATATTACCAGGACAGCCAGCATCAGGCCGTTTTGGAGGCTGCTTAATGTTTCGGTAAGCAAACTCGACATTCCTTTTACTTCAGCCACAAGGCCTTTGGGCGGGGAACCAATTGATTTTAAAACATTTTGAACAGCAGTTGTCGCGGTACCCAAATCTTTTTTGTAGATATTGGCGCCAACTGTTATAAACCTGCGCGGGCCTGTCCTGTCATATTCACCCGGTTGGTAAACAATTTTAAAATCAGCAACGTCTGCAAGGGTCGGACTACTTTTTCCCTTAAGCAAGGGAATCTCCTTCAGTTCATCCATTGTATTCATTACGTATTCGGGTATTTCAACCTGCACCTGGTAAGTATAGGCCACTTTTTCATCCAGCCACTGATTCTTTTCGGTAAAACGGCTTGATGAGGTGCTGGCAGTGACAGAACGGCCAATGTCGGTAACATTTAAACCAAACTGAGCTACTTTAAGTCTGTCGAGCGTAATGGCTATTACAGGCGATTTAAGCGGCTGCTCAATCTGTACATCCCGCAGGTAGCTGATCTTCTTCATCTTCTCAACAACCTTACCGGCATAATTTTCAATCTGGCCCATATCTTTCCCGGCTACCCTTACTTCAACAGGTGTAGATGCACCCTGGCTCATGATTTTTTCAGTCAAATCTATCGGCTCAAAACTTATCCTTAAATCGGGCAAAGCATAAGCAATATTTTTCCGGAGGGCATCTTTTAATTCATCGGTATTCACCTTGTAACTTTCGTCAAGTTCAACCTGTAATACCGCTTCGTTGGTGCCGGCATTAAAAACATAAAGGTTACTGGTACCGTAACTGCTCGGAACCAAACCCACGTAGGCGGAGGTTATGGCTACGTGCTGGTCAACTGTTTTATCAATAATTTTTAACACTTGCTTTAAAGCGTCTTCGGTTCTTTCTAACCGCGTACCATCAGGCTCTTTAAGGCGGATCTGGAATTGCCCGTTGTTTACTTTGGGCATCATGTCTTTACCAATAAAAACAAAACAAAGTCCGGCAAGTGTAATCATACTTACCAGATAAATTGAAATAATGAGTTTTTTACGCGGCATCAGGGCCTTCAAAATACCGATGAAGCGTATTTTTACCCTTTCAAAAAAATCATTTTGTTTGGGGTCTTTTAGCTCTTCTTTCAGGTGTTCGTTTATTTGGTTTGTCTCCAGTTGGTCTAAGGCCTGGCCCGCATGGGCATGAACCTTATTATGGTGGTAATGCTGGTAACGCTCTTCCTTTATCATCCAGTTGCTTAAAATAGGCACCAATGTTTGCGCAAGTACATAAGAAACAATCATTGTTAAACCGATGGAAAGAGACAATGGTAAAAACATAGCCTTCGGAACGCCGTTCATCAAAAAAGATGGCGCAAACACTGCCAGGATACACAGTAAAATCAACAGCAAAGGGAATGATATTTCCTCGCAGGCATCGTAAATTGCCAGCCTTTTGGGTTTTCCCATTTCCAGGTGCTGGTGGATATTTTCGATAGTAACCGTGGCCTGGTCCACCAGGATTCCGATAGCCAGCGCCAAACCGCTCAGGGTCATGATATTGATGGTTTGCCCGAACATGCCGAGCAATAACACGCCTATTAATATAGATACAGGAATGGTAATCACCACTATCAAACTACTCCTTAAATCGCGCAGGAAGAGCAATACCATTAAACCGGTAAGTAATGCGCCAAGACCGCCCTCAGTCATTAAGCTTTTTACCGCGTTCGCCACGAACACCGACTGATCGAACTCGTATGATATCCTTACGTCATCCGGTAACAGACTTTGCATTTCGGGTATTTTCTTTTTCAGGTCCTGCACCACTGACCAGGTAGAAGCATCGGCTGTTTTAATAACAGGGATGTAAACAGACCGTTTACCATTGATAAGGGCATAATCAACAGTAACATCTGCGGCATCGGCAACCCTCGCAACGTCTTTTACAAAAACAGGGACGCCGTTTTGAGTTCTTACCGGGATGTTCCCAAAGTCTTCGGCCCTTTTTTCAAGTGTATTTACGGTTGTCGTAAACATGACATTGTTCAATCGTAAATATCCGGATGGCGACATCGCGTTGAACTTTGCCACCGCACTCACAACTTCATCGGCGGTTAGATTATAACTGCGCAACTTATCCGGATCAACACTTAAAACGATGGACCTTGAGTTTGCACCAAATGGGGGTGGGGCAGATAAGCCGGGGACTGATGCAAACAATGGCCTGATCCGGGTGGTTGCCATATCATAAATATCTTTAAGGCTGCGGTCTTTTGATGACAATACCAGCTCGCCAACAGGCAGGGAAGAAGCATCAAAACGAATTACCTGCGGCGGTAAAGCACCCGGCGGAAAAAATTTCATTGCACGGTTTACCTGCAAAGCAACCTGAGCGGAGGCTTCGGCCATATTAGTGCTTTCATAAAACGAAAGTTTGATAAGGGTTAAACCTGTTATGTTTTTGCTGGTAATTGTTTTTACGCCATTGATATAAAGAAACTGATCCTGCATACGGGTGGAAAAAAAACCCTCCATCTGCTGCGGCGACATCCCGCCATAAGATTCGATAACGTAAATTACCGGGAGGTTTAGCTTCGGGAAAATATCTATAGGTATATTTATTGCACTGAGCACTGCAAATATCAAAAGGCTCATAGTTATCACTATTACCGTGACAGGCCTTTTCAGTGCGGAGGTGACCATTGACATAGTTTGTTATTTTAATAAGTTTAAAAATTGAAATACCTGTTTTGCCTCACCTAAATCCTCTCCAAAGGAGAGGACTTTTAAAAAAGAAGTTTTTTTCTCCCTCTCCTTTGGAGAGGGTCGGGGTGAGGCGATGGGGTTCATGTTATTTTAATAAGTTTAAAACTGAATTTACCTGGTTCTCGGTAATGGCCTTTAAAAAGAGCGCATTAGCGTAATCGTATTTTGCCTGCATGAAATCGGTTTCGGCCCGGTAAAGGATGTTGAGCGCGGCATCAAGTTCAATAATATCGGTGAGCCCGTTTTTATACAGGGATAGTTTTTGCCTGTAGCCATCGGTGGCCGCTTTTAACTGTTTGGGAATCTCCTTTAAACGATCTAAAGCTGTTTGCAATTCGACATCGGCGCGACTGGCGCTGGTTGAAAGCCGTTGCTGCTCCTCCTGCAATTTTTTTAAGGTAAAATCTGTAGTTGCTTTTTGGGTGCTTAGCTTTAATTGCCGCCTGCGCAGGTCAAATAAGTTGTACGAAATCCCAATACCCACAAGGTAATTGCCCCTTTGGAAACCATAACCGGTTGACAGGCTGTTAAATTGACCGGCGGCATTAATACTTGATCCCCGGTCCCAGGCGGCGGCCTCCAATGATATTTTAGGGTTGTATAACTTTTTAACAAGGTCTTCGCGCTGAATACTGTTTTGATATACCGACCTGTAAAAGTTGATCAAAGGGTGGTTGGCGGTATCGGGCGGGAATAAATAAGCTGACGGCTGGTTGATGAGCGTCATTTCTACCGTACTGTCCGGTATGATCGACTGGTAGGGGAGGCCTGTCACTTCCGACAGCTGTAACTGCACCTGTTTCAGCTGATCATTCAACCCGATATAGTTTAACCGGGCCTTTGAAAGTTCAGCTTCGGCAATACTGGTATCCACACCGGCAATTACACCGCTTTTTGCAAGCGACTCGATTGAACGCCGAATCTCAAGGTTCCGCCGGATGTTGCGGTATTGGATGCCCACAAAATCCTGTAAACGCAGCAACTGCAGGTAATTACTTATGGTAAACGACCGGATATCATATTTGGATTCCGCATAAGAATTCTGTTCCACTGTAATATTAGAGTTGGCAACCCTGTTTTCAGCGCCATATTTGCCAAAATTGTAAACCTCCCAGTCCAGTGCCGCTATGCCCAGATTATCGGACAGGGCGGTTGTTACACTGGTATTATGGATACCGCCTGAACTGGAAGGGACGATGCCAAAACCAAAATAGGGGCCGGTAACATTATTGCTGGTGCCAATATCGGCCTGGTAATTAAGCCGGAGGTTTGGCAGCCAGTTATTGCGGGTTTCAACCGCCTGTGCCCGGCGGATCAGGATAGCCGCCGAATCTGTAATCAGGGTTGGCGCTTTTTGATCAACCCTAATCAATAGTTCTTTTAATGTAATTGGTGGTGATTGCTGTGCACGGGCCGCTACTGTTATAAACAACAGGAGTACCATACACAAGCATCTTTTTATACTTAACATTTGAGTTCAGAAATTAATTAATAAAATAGAATAACAGATAAACAGGCAAGCAGCGGATAACCGGCTGCTCCTGTTTGTAAATTACCGCAGATTGCGGTTAACGCAAGAATATCAAATAATGAGTTTACCGTTAAGTAACCAGGTATCCCTTTGGGGGATTAGACTTAATTGCAACCCGCGTAAAAAGCGGGAGGTAATATTGGCTTTTGAAGCAAAAAAACAGGGGAAAATGATGCCCAACAGAAAAGAGAAACGTAAAATAAAGTATTCTGCCTGTTCAGCCAGTTTTTTTTGAATTGCCTCTGCTTTTGTAATACTGTGCTCCGGATCTTCAAGTTTCCGTTTGGTGAATGCCTTTACAAATATGTTTTCGACGGCAGGGGGGTGCTGGCGGTTAAACATGCTGAAGCCCAGAAATGGTTTTGCAACAAACAGCAATACAGCAAGGCAGAAAAATATTTTGGCTGAAGCGAATTTATGCATAATTTAAAACCACAATGCTTGTCACGTATAATAACCATTCAAATTTCCAGAGAATTTGTTGATTATGCACGGCGTAACGTTATTGTTGCAAATATAGGATGTTTAACGGAGAAAAGTTTAATTAATTGATTGGTGGTCGGGGATGACTTGAGTTGTAGCCATTGACGATAAAAATATTATCGCTAAGGCTATGCTGATGACGCCTGGCCGCGTACCTGGTATCGCGTACCATACATGAATTCAGGCTGACCAGTATTACTGAAATCAGCAAATATCTAACCGGTTTCATTGGAGTGTACTTATTGAAGGGGTAACGTTTTTTGGCGGCATTTGTTTTAAACTTTGGGGTTCAATTCAAATTATCGCGCTTGTCCCGCTGCTGTTTGACGCAGAACAAGACAAACCGCGGCCCCGGTAAAGGATGCGTTCCAGTTTACTGTTGCCTGGTTAACTGACGCACTGATTGTACCTGCCGTGCCCGGCGATAAACTCCAGTGTAAAGTAATGCCCACGACAATCGGCGGAACCGAATATTGGGAACTTACCGTTGGCATAACAACACTTGTTGGGCCTGAAACCGGGCCCGGCGGGTTCGGCGCACCCGCAACCACGAATGGCTTAACCTGAGCATTGGTTTCGGTGACAGTGAACAGGCTGGTGAGCATACTGCATAGCAATATGGTGATAAAGTTTGCTTTCATTGTGTTGAGGTGTGGATTGTTTGTGTGCTTTGGCGTTGGTTGTTTTAGTATCTACCGGGTATAATGCATGTCAAAACGACCGTTTGTTATTTTTACAGTGTCGTTGGTATTATTTAAAACATTAAAATAAAATGTGCCGGAAACAATTCGTTTTTGGCTGTCAAGGTAGGTGATTGTTAATAGCCCGGAGGCCAAATTGGCCGAAGTATAATAATTGTAAATACCAGAAGGCCCAAAAATATTATACGCAGCGCCGGCAGAACCGCCAGCACCAGTAGTACCATGTGCGTATGAGGCAGTTAATTTAAAGGATTGTCCCTGGCTTATTGACAGGCTATCAGTTTCTACTGTTATATTGGTTATGGAGCCATCACTATTGTGATTGTCAGCAAGAATTGAAAAATAATAACCACCAGTATAAACATAACTGGCTTGCAAGGCAGGCGGATCAAAATTAAAAATGTTCCCGTTATTATGCGGCAAAAATGCCTGCCCGTTAATTAGACACCCAAAAGTGTTAGCACCGGTTTGCGTTGCAGGAGGTAATTGGGTTACAGGCTGAATAACATGCTTTTTGCAGGAGGATGACAGCAACGTAATGCTGAAGAAAAACAATAGGATGGTATAGAGCGTTTTCATAGAGATATGATTTATTATTAGGTTGTTATAAATGTACATTTATTTTTGGCAAACCCTGATTTATTATCAAAAATAAGTAATGGGTGGGTTTAGGCCGGCAATGCTGTTTGACGCCGAACAAGACAAACTGTAGTCCCGGCAAATTAACTAATGCGTCGTTTCATTTGATTACCCGGTCAAATTTTGCTATATTTGAATAATTCTCACCGCCTCAAACGTTCGCGCTACGGTTGCATCGACCAACTGAAAATCTTGTTGAATTTCTTTGAAAATTCTGATTTTTTTAATCGGTTATTCGTATTGCTTTGACATACAGGTTTTTGCATTAAAAATGGGCATTTTTTTATGAGGAGCTAAACGCATTTAGCCCCGAAAATGATGAAAATTATGAGGAGCTAAACGTGTTTAGCCCCGAAAATGGAAAAAATTATGAGGAGCTAAATGCGTTTAGCCCCTCTGAATCCAGCATTTTCACTTCATTATGATTGTTTTTGCGACCTTTTCGAGATCCTAATGGGTGTTTTAAACAGCAAAATAAGGGCCTACAAATAATTCGCCGAATGAGGTCCCTGGTTAAACAAAAGGTCAACAATGCTCAGGTTTTTCTGAAACCCTTTGCGCTCCTCAAAAACCTGGTAGTAGGGTTTCTGATTAAAATGCGCCTCCGTTTTGGGATTGATGGAATGCCTGAAATCAGCCATGCCGGGGCAGGCAGGCAGGTAATCTCCGGTATAGCTTAGCTCAACTTTTAGCTTTATTGATTTTAGAATAAACTGCAAAAGCTGCTCATTGTAATCAAACAGGAATGGGAATTTACGCTCATAAAATGGTACAAGTTCGTCCTCATAATATTCAAAATAAGCCGAGCGGCGGTAACAGGCCTGCAGGCTTTGCCAATGCAGGCGCTGCCAGTTAAATTCATAACTTATTTTTACATCCTTTACTTTCGTATGGTTCTTTGAGCCCCGCATAACAGGCACTGTCAGCGCAAGCACACCATCCGGCGAATAGATATTGGCACGGTTACGATATGTTTGTTTTGGAAAATGTTCTTCCCTTTCTATCACAATACCAGGCTTATAGATATTCAACTGAACAAAATATTCAACCGGCGGAAGATAAAACATAGGGAATACAGCGCCTTTTTCAATCATATATTTTATGTTTGCAACAAAAATCCGACGAAAATAATGATAAAAAAAGGGCTTTCAAGGTTAGGTACTTTCTTTTTATACCTTGTCTCGCTGTTGCCTTTCTGGTTTTTATACCTTGTGGCCGATCTTTTATTCGTAATTCTTTATTATATTGCTGGTTACCGCCGCCAGGTTGTGCGCGAAAACCTGCAAAATTCTTTTCCTGAGAAATCAGTTGAGGAACGCAAAACAATTGAAAAGAAATATTTTAAATACATGGCCGACCTGATGCTGGAAACCATAAAATCGGTCAGCATGTCGAAAAAATCGGTTCAACGCCGGATGGTTTGCACCAACCCCGAAGTGCTGGAACATTATTTTAGTAAAGGGAAGAGTATAATAGCCGCAGCGGGCCACTATGCCAACTGGGAAATGGCCTGTTTAAGTTTTGGTTTCCTGACGGATAAAAGAAGGATGATCGTTTATAAACCGCAATCGAACGAGGTGTTTACTGATTTCTTCAATAAAACCCGTTCCCGGTTTGGGGCAACGATGATCTCCATGCGGCAAACGCTGCGAAAGATGATAGAATATAAAAACGAACCGACCATTACAGTTTTAGCCTCGGACCAGACGCCTACGCGTGAGGACGCCAAATATTTCACCACCTTTTTAAACCAGCCGACAGCGGTTTTTCTTGGCGTTGAAAAACTAACAAAAGTGGTAGATTGCGTGGTGATATTTTACAGGATCGACCTGGTTAAGAGAGGTCATTATACTTACACCTTTGTGCCATTGGTTGAAGACCCGAAAAACACAAAACCCTACGAGATCACTGAAATCCATGTAAAATACCTGGAATCATTAATAAAAGAGAAACCCGAATACTGGCTATGGTCGCACCGGAGATGGAAAATAAAGCCTGAGGACGTTCATTAGTTCAGTGGTTCATTAGTTTATTGGTTGTTTAACCGGCCATCCAAACAAAACTAATGAAGCAGACCAATGAACCAATGAACAAGTGAACAAATGAACTAATAAAAAATGAACGAATTCCCCAAAGTTGCCGTAGTTATATTAAATTGGAACGGCCTTAAATATCTCCGGCAGTTCCTGCCTTCGGTGATGTCATCCACCTGGCCCAATCTTGACATCATTGTGGGGGATAATGCCTCTGCCGATGGTTCTGTTGAGTTTATAAAACAGGAGTACCCATCAATCAGGGTTATACAAAACGATCAGAATTACGGCTTTACAGGCGGTTATAACAGGGTGTTGATGCATGTGGAGGCCGATTATTATATTTTGCTCAATTCAGACGTTGAAGTTTCGCCGGGATGGATCGCGCCTGTGATCAATTTAATGGAAAGCGACGCTTTGATAGCTGCAGCAGCACCCAAAATAAAGGCATTTAACCAAAAGGATCATTTTGAACATGCCGGCGCCGCCGGTGGGTACATTGATAAATTCGGCTACCCGTTTTGTCAGGGGCGTATGTTTTATGAGATTGAAGAGGATAAGGGACAATACCAGCAATCGCACGAGGTATTTTGGGCAACCGGGGCGGCTCTCTTTATAAAAAAACATTGCTGGGATGAAGCCAATGGTTTTGACGACCGTTTTTTTGCCCACATGGAAGAGATAGACCTGTGCTGGCGCTTAAAAAATATTGGCTACAAGGTAATGTATTGCGCCGAATCGGAGGTGTTTCACCTGGGAGGAGGGACCTTAAACGTTGAAAACCCTTTTAAAACCTTTCTCAATTTCAGAAACAACCTGCTATTGCTCCAAAATAACTTACCATTTTGGAGGGCAATATTAATCATCATTATACGGATATGGATGGACCTCCTGGCTATCTTCCGCTTTTTAGGAGAAGGCAAGCGCAAAGATGCCTGGGCCGTCAGCCGGGCGCATCAGAATTTTGTACTGGGGATACTTAAAGGTGAAAGACGAAAAGCAGTTCAACAGCATAGTGAAAAGCGCCGACTACAACCTAAACACTATCCTTTAAAAGGAATATACAACGGCAGCATCGTATGGGCTTTCTTTAAACAAAAGAAAAGGCATTTTACGGAGCTTGATCCGAAGGATTTTCTTTAGAAGTATCGGTCTTTTGAAAAATTTCCTTAATCGCAGCCTGTTCCTTCGTATCAGTGCCGGCGCCCCCGGGGAAAAACACCTTGATGTCGCGTTTTGGGTGAGGTATTTCAATTCCCTCTTTAGCAAATTCGGTATAAACTTCTCTCATTACGCTGCTTCTTAAAGTCAGGGCTTTGTCGATACTGGCAGCGGACCAGAACAACAGTTTAAAGTCAACTGAACTTTCACTGAAATTGTGAAGGTGCACCAATGGCGGCAGTTTTTGAGTAATCTCACTGCGGTTTTTAACAATTCTGTTCAGTATTGCTTCAACCTTCTCTATGTCAGAACCATAAGCGACGCCAACGATAAGTTCGATACGGCGGAAGTTATCACTCAATGTCCAGTTGACGACATGCTGTGATATCAGGTCGCCATTAGGTATAATAAGTTCAGATCCGTCAACAGATTGAATTTTGCTTGCCCTGATTCCAATTTCCTTAATAGTTCCGGCCCGGTTGCCAACTTCGATGATGTCGCCCACCTGAACCGGCCTTTCAAAGGCAAGTATAATTCCTGAAACAAGGTTGTTAACAATATTTTGCAAGCCAAAACCAATACCAACGCCAAGTGCACCGAGCACTATAGTGACTTCGGTAACCGGAATACCCGAAAACAGTATTGCTGCAATAAATCCGGCGGTAAATACCGAAATCCGGATCAATAAGACAGAGGTTTTGGCTTTTCTTGCATCGCTTGATTCACTTGATTGCTGTTCGGCAAAATCATAAAAGTAATTGATCACCCGCGAAATGATTATTGACAGCCACAACACAAAAATAAAGATCACTATGCTCCCGAAAGTAAATGTGCCGGTGCCAAATTTGTAGGAATGGGTTAAAAAACTGCCTATGTTCTCGTATATGTACTCTTTTATATCAAGGTTGCCAATCAGGTCAATAGTCCATAAGATCATAGCAATCTTTACCAACACATTTTTGAACTTATTTTGAAGTATTTTAAAATCATCGTACGAACCAAAGCCGGCGTTGACACTTTTATTGGCCTCCAGTTGGAGGAAAAGGCATTCCATTAATATTTGGATCATCAAATAAAATCCAAAACCGAGGCACAAATTAAATATAGCCGCGGTACCAATAATTTTTGCAATACTATACCGGCCAATAATATTAAGCAGTAACGATATACCCTGCACGGTTACAAATAGTTTTACAATAGTCCGTATGTGCGGAGGATAGCCCCCGGGGTTTGACTTAGATTTTTTTAAGAAATATATGCCCACCGCAATACCGGTTATTGATAAAAACAGCAATAGCAACCTGTCGGGATAGCTCACCCGGATAAATAAGTTTGTTATGGCGTAAAATATCATCAGCATAAAAACTGCTCCCCAAAACTTTAAAAGTTGTTTTGGCCAAACATTTTTTATTAAAATGCCCATGCAAGCCATTATAATAATTAAAATGATCTCTAAAAATGCAACAGGTGGTTGCTGGTAAAAATATAAGGCCAAAATTGCAGAAACAGTGAGCGACGATACGAGCGGCTGTTTTGCAATATAGTTTGTTTGATTTAAGATGTTTTGATAACCGGGTTTTAACCTCACAAGTTTATTACGGCTTGTATAAATCCATCCTAAAAATGCAATAAACACTATTAGTGTAGCTATATGGCTGATAACGTTTACACGCCGGACAGTGGCGGGATCGAAAAAATATTTAAGTAACTTAAAATTAAGTCGGGCCGTTTTTGCAGTTACTGAATCAAATGACGTTATGTTTTGTTTGTTTTTTTCCCAGATAAAACCATACTCGTTTGTCAGGGACCTGACAGTAAACTCATGTATTTTCCGGTCAATCCTGTCATTTACGTCGAGTATCAAAAGATCGGTTGAGGTAACCCGGTTTTGCAGGAGGCCTATTTTTACCAGGCTTTTTTGAATAATAGTGTCCATCCGCGCCCATTTTTGCTGGATCAATATTACCTCTGAAAGGTATTTCACTCTAAGTATGCTGTCGGAAGGTACTGTATGCATCGCAGTATCCTGTTTAAATTCAATAGCATCTTCACGGGTTTTATCAAGTTTGGCGTTATCATCTGAAAGTTCACTCTGCCATGAATCAATGTCATTCTTAGCATGACTCAATGCGTCGCGGATGGTGAAAAGGTAGCCCAATGTGCTTGAACGGTCGCTTTGGATCAGGTTATTCATCAAAGGCATCCGCTTTTCCAGTGCAGGCAATTTCTGGCTGATCTCCAACGTATCAAAGCCCTGCGTTAAGTCTGAGAAATCCTGGGTATAGGAGCCGTTATAGTATTCAATTTTTTGAAGCAGCGCGTTTAAGGAATTGTCGGAATGCTTAAAAGTACGGAGCAGGGAGTCCCGTTTTAACAATGCACGGCGTAATGAGTCTTTTACCGGGCGCCGGTCTTTGTTTTTTTTGTGCTGGGCATCACAATCGGTAACGGCGGCCAATAAAAACAAGGTTAGGAATAAACAACAGGCTGATTTAAACAGATTGCTCATATTTGCATGGGTATAGAAAACATACGCCAATTTAATGATATTCAAGCTGATAAATGAAATATTTGGAATATTATTTTATTGGTTGGGCAACATTTTCTTGACTAGGAGGCAAAAGAAATTCCGTTGAGGTTCTTCTCCAGTTCGTTGAGCTCCTTCCACTTTCCCGCTACCTTCCATTTCGCCTTTTGGGGTCGGCTCTCGGAG
>JBIOHE010000075.1:0-15007 GCA_044448725.1 Sphingobacteriales bacterium
ATCCAACGGATTAAAATCTGGTGCTATAAGATTGATCAAGACTACGTCTCTTTCTGTTTTGTTATATTAAAGAGCCATCGGCCCGAACCATTTTGTAGCAACGGGTTTCAACCCGTTGTGTATAAGTCCAATGTGGTAGAGTGCCGTCGGCACGGCCAATATAATTAAATATTTACATAGGCGGAACCTAAGGTTCTCATTACCTTTGTTTGCATTTATCCAACGGATTAAAATCTGGTGCTATAAGATTGATCAAGACTACGTCTCTTTCTGTTTTGTTATATTAAAGAGCCATCGGCCCGAACCATTTTGTAGCAACGGGTTTCAACCCGTTGTTTATAAGTCCAATGTGGTAGAGTGCCATCGGCACGACCAATATAATTAATCTCCGCTTAGCAAAGCGCATAAGTTTTCTCCTCGTTCCCCGTCGAAACAACAAAATTTTTGCCTCCGAAATTTTAAAACGGAGCCCTCAACGAAGTTAATCCGAATTCCGAAATCAATACTACATCACCTCTCCCCAGGTACTTTTGTCCTTCAGCAATACTTCGCGCAGCAAATAAATTTGCGGCATGCCATGATCCAGCATTTCATCATGGAATTTTTTGAGGGAAAAGTTAGCGCCTTCCTGTTTTTTGTAGTCATCGCGCAGTTTTAATATCTCTAACTTGCCGATGGTATAAAACAAATAACCGGGGTCAAAGGTGCCGCGCAAGGCCTCCTGGTGGGATGGCTTATCGCCCTGGTACCAGTTGTTCATAAAAAATTTAGTGCCTTCATCAAGGGTCATGCCCTGGCAATGGGTTTTAATGGATACGCACAGGCGGCAAAGGCGCAGCAAGGCGTCGCCGGCCTGGGCCAGGCGGTATTTGGCAGCGCGTATAGTATCGCCGTTATGGCCATAGCCTGCATCGGCCATCATTTGTTCGCAGTAATGCGCCCAGCCCTCAATATAGGCATAGCTGCCGAAGATCTTTTCAATCCTGGTGGCTGGTGAAGCGTTCAAATGCAAAAACTGGGTATAATGACCCGGATAGGCTTCGTGGATAGTCACGTTATCGGTTGTATAATAATCGAATTGCGACAGCCAGTCTTCCTTTTGTTTGGCGGTCCATTTTGGGTCAACAGGGGTAATATAATAATAAGCTTCGGTGGCTTTGGTTTCAAAGGGGCCCGGCGTATCCATCGATGCGGTGCTGGTAGCGCGTGCATATTGCGGTGTTTCCTGCACTTTAACCCTAACCGACGAAGGCATCGTCACAATATTTTTATCGATCAGGAACTGACGTATCGCTTCCAGGTTTTTCTTTGCATCGGGGATCAGGTTTTCGGCAGTCGGGTGGTCTTTTTGAAGGTCGTGGTAAACATCCACCGGTTTTTTATTCGGGTTGATGGTTCTCGCCGCGTTATTAAATACCTCCTGTTGCTTTTTCAGTTCCTTAAGGCCAATTGCCAGTATTTTTTCAGGTGACAGGGTAAGGCCCTCGCTATACAGCAGCATTTTTTTGTAGCTGGCTTCGCCTATTGCGTATTTGTTATCGGCTTTGGGTAGTTTTTCCTTTTGAAGCCAGGCTGCAAAGCCGTTTATGGCGTCAATAGCCTTTTTGTTGGCCGCATTGAAAGCTTTCATCAGGCTGGCATTTTTCACGTCTTTTAGGGCCACTTTCAGGTCGCCGCCTAAAAAGTCGGTTGTACCGTGAGCTATCTCAATGGCAGTTTCAATGTATGGTTTGGGTAAAGTATCTTTAAGGTTAGCCTTTGCTGCGGTAAAAATATTCGGGGCGTTGTTTTCGATGGCGATGATGGATTTAACGCGGTCTTCAACCGGCGCAAAATTACGTTTGACGTAGATGCTCACGTCAACAGCCCCGGCATAAGTCATGGGGTTTTTATTGTACGTGCCCATATCCTCAAAACTGAAGATCTCATTTTTTATGGCCGACCTCAAAATGCGGAAATCATAAAACATTTTGGGGCTGAATGAAGCCGTGTCGGCAGACGCGAGTTTTTGGTCGAAATCTTTTAAACGGCCAAGTTCTTTCCCCAGCGATTCCTTGCTCATATCGGTAGCCTTGCCATCGTATTGATGATAACCAAGCCCAACACCATTCGCCGGACGCCATGCCAGGTAACCTGCTATGTAGTCATCGGATAGTTTTTGAAAGGCGGCATCGCCGGATATATTGCTTTGGGCCGGTTTGTTTGTAGTACAACTAAAAACAATGGCTGCAGGGATGAGCAGGGAAATTAATTTCTTCATCACAAAAGGTATTTGGTAAAACCGAAGTTAGGGTTTTATTTTGGAAGATCGCCGGTTGATTGTTTTATTGACTGATCCTTTTTTTTGCCGGAGCCACTGATTGAATTGGTGAATTGATTTCGCCTGGTGTTTTTGCTGATTTCACAGCTGGAGTTGTGAAATTTTCAGTCCATATTAATCCTTTTCATTTTAAATACATCAAACATACAAACACCCGCAATTGAAGGCGGGGACATTAAAATTTGAAATTATGAAAAAGAGATTTTTTGCATTTGCATTGATAATAGCCGCTTTTGTATCTGTAACATCGGGATGTTATGTTGGCTATGGTTATGAGCATCATCACCATAATCATGACCGCGACCATGACCGCGATCATGAATACCACGATTATCGGTAAATTGGATTTAGGTGAGGTGAGTTTGCGAAGGGGTTCCGCTTATACCGGAGCCCCTTTTTTTTGATCACAGATTCAGGCTGATTTTTAGGATTTTACAGTTCTTTTGCGAAGGTTGGTTCCGTGGATTTTTATGATTTGGTAGGTTCTTTGCGCTGAATCTCTTTGGACAAACGCTGGTTTTCCATGTATTTCAACTATAAATGGTTTGTTTTTGGGAATATGTAATAAATAAATGCGGCTTAGCGTTCATAAGGATTACCTTTACCAACGAGGAACGTGATTATGGGATTGCCACTAAGGATTACTTTTAAAGATAACGACTACGTTTACCAGATAGTTAACAGCAAATTAATTGATCAGTACACCACTGAATTCGACATATTATTAAACGGGGATAAGATATCCCTCATAAAAGATGAAAAGAAGTTATGGGTGCAAAAGGACGATGTTAAATCCATTGACCCTGAATTAGTGCACGCACTTGGCCGCTCGGTATCGCTGCGTTTAAGGCTATGAGGTTTGGGAAGTAATGCTTGGCTGGTTCTGTCTGAAGGATGATTTAAGATTAGCCTAAAATAAACCCTTAAAGTTTCGGCACCCCCCCCGCTATTTATTTCAATTCATAAATCACCGCCTCATAAGGTTGTAGCGTTCCGTTATTTGATGGGTGGCTGTAATTCCCTGCCAGTATTTTTGCCTGGCTAAGGTCGATACCGGTATTTGCAGATGCAACTTTGCTTTTAAAATTCAGCAGCACCAGTAATTTTTTTCCGTTCAGTTCGCGGGTATAGGCATAAGTGTCCGGGTTTTGCTTATCCAGCAGGGTGTATTTTCCATAAACCAGCACCAGGTTATCTTTGCGCAGTTTCACCACCTTCCTGAAATAATTCAGCACCGAATTCGGGTCTTTTTCTTCATCGGCAGCATTAATGGTTTTATAATTTTTATTCACCTGAATCCAGGGGTTTCCGGTTGAGAAGCCTGCGTTCGCGCCGCTGTCCCATTGAAAAGGCGTGCGGCCATTATCCCGGCACTCAAAAGCAATCCGCTGCATATACTTATCCATATCGGCGCCGGTGCTTTTCTGGTGCCTGTATTCATTCAGCGTTGCCATATCGCGGTAATCTTCAATTTTGGTAAAGCCCGCATTGGTCATACCCAATTCGTCTCCATTATAGTAAAAAGGCGTACCCCGCATGGTCATTAAAAAAGTGGCGAGCATTTTGGCAGAAACTTCCCGTAACAGCGCAGTACACAATCTTTAAGTTACAGCGCTAAAGTATAAAATAATATGCACGTACAGGTGCATCATGTTTTAGCGATGCCTCGTAATGTAGTGCGGATTTTCATTTTAATTAAATCATTATCATTATAGCTAAGTAATTAACAATAAACAAGTTATTTTTTAAATAATTACGAATGCTGTTGCTTTTATCGTTTGCAATACTGTAACTTTACTTTTAATTAAGTTCTTAACTCTAAAATAAACCTTATTATGATCAGAAAATTTTTAATTTTCGGTCTCGTTGTCAGCATGTGGTCATGCAAACAAGGGGCCTCCGTTCCGGGAAGCAGCGCTTCCGACACAACAGCTACCGCAAACAATGTACCGTTCCCTGATTTTGGCTTTATGGAGCCTGGTTATCAGGGCGTTGTTTTTAAACTAAGCCAGGATTACCCGGATACCTTATCAACTGCGCCGCTACCGGATTTTTTTAAAATTGATTACAAAAAAGACTGGCGCAAATACCTGGATTCCGTTAAAAGCTATTGTTTTAAAGGGAATACCGAAGTGGATTTCAGGGTCGAAAACAATAAACTGCGGAAATGGTACCACATGCCCTGGCAGCACTACGGGAAAAATGGCCGCGAAGGTTTTCACGGTTTAACCCAGGAAGCGCCGGTTAAGCCCTATCAGTTAGCCCCAACTCAAACAATTGATACTTCGGGCGCTATTGCTGTTGGGTTGTATAACGATGTAGCTGCTTACACCATTGGTCAGGTATGGAAAGATCATTATAATCCGGATAGTTTACACAATGTAAGCTTTAAAAACGGGGCCGTACTTTTCAAATTACTGTTTGTGACGCTGCCCGAAAAAAATATCGCACAGCAGGTGCCCTTTCTCGACAATGGCATCTGGTGGGATGCTTATGCCGCTACCAATTTTAAAAAGCCGTATAACCGGCACAGAGCAAAGGTGGTGTTAATACAGATGGATATAATGGTTCGGGATGACAATGCACCGAATGGCTGGGTTTTTGGAAATTTTCAATATAACGGAAAACTTAATCATCCAAATAAATGGGATAACCTGATACCGGTTGGCATTATGTGGGGAGAAGACCCGACGGATACAACCAATGCATCAAACCCGAGGCCAACAAAAACAATCATTAACCCGAATTTAAAGGAAACAATCATTAACCCCGATACAAAAGAACTGCCTGCCACCCATTTGGGTTGGAACAGCCGTTTAAACGGGCCGGTTGATAACCCGATGAGTTCATGCTATTCATGCCATTCAACTGCCGAATCGCCTGAGCTGACACCACAAAGCCCATTGTTCCTGGATTCTGCCGAAAGGGCAAAATACCCGGTTGGCTCACCTGCCTGGATGCAATGGTTCCGAAACTTAAAATGTGGCGTCCCGTTTGATCCGGATGCCAAATCAATGGATTTTAGTTTGCAGTTGGCCTCATCCATCAGCTATTTTAATTTGTGGAAGGCAACACAGAGCGGACTTTTTGCATCTTCTTATCCGAACAAGCAGGGTGTTGCGGTGAAGAGTAATCTCGTGTTAAAAACAAAAACAGCCAGGAAGAAAGTTAAGGAATACATAATTGCTTTCCCTGTCCCTAAATAAAACATTTATAAAATTCATGCCGGTGAATAAACCGGGAGTTAATATTACTCCTGGCTTATTTGCCGTTCTGCAATAAACTATTTTTATTATGGGAGCGCCGGATAAACATATTGCCATAAAATAGGGTGTTTTTACCCTAAAAATACCGTAAAATAACGGTAAAGTGTATAGTGGATAGTTGTGTAGTTTTAACCATTATTTAAACCTTATCGCAATTACTCAAAAACATCAATCAAACATTAACAATGAAAAATTCTACAGGGATTACAAGTAAAAAAACTTTGCCACCAATACCAAAAGGTTTTGGCCTGCCATTTTATTATGCCACACTTTTTAATATCGAAGTGGCTTTTTTAGTTGACCGTGAAAGGGTGCTCCCGTATCTTGAAGGTACAGGACTCGTAGCCTCAGATTTTGACGGCAAGGCCATTGTAAGTTTCAACTATCAATTGTACAACGGCCAGTTTCCCGACAGTTCAAGCAATACCCAGGAAATAGAGCTGAATATTGTTGCCTATCCCGAATCACAAAAGGCTAATGTTGCCCTGGTTACTGCGGCCCAATATTTAAGGGGCGAAGAGCAAACAAAGCTTATGGGGCATAAAAGGGTATGGGTACCATGTGATAACGATATTGCCATAAGTGCGGGCAAAACATTGTTTGGCGAACCGAAGTTTAAAACAACGTTTACCACCAGTTTTCCCTCGCTCAATGTCCCTGACGTGCAAACCTGGACCATCACTTGTAACGATCCGGAAAACCCCAAAGAAACTATTTTTACCTGTGTGTCTGATGTGAAAAATCTGATTCCTGAAATTTCGGCATTTTCGCCAATAACAGAATATGGAAAGTTCGATGATCAGCTCATCGGCTGCCGGTGGAATATTCTTCAGCCAACACAACTTTATTTTTTAAACGAAATTGAAAGCAAAAACAGGGTAAAACTTGATTTTGGAGCTTCAACCCATCCCATGAAAAAGGATATGGAAACCCTGATCGGGAATACACCGGCCTTTACCGTCAGGACAAGCAGTTCTGCACCGGCAGCCATTCAGACCAGGGCCTATTATGCATAAAATATTCATCTTAATTCTGCAATCAATTTGAAATAAATCTCAAAAAAAATGACAAACGTAAACAGTGAAAAGGACCTGTTCCTGAAGATCTCGGTTGCCCTTACGGGATTTAATGAAGCCGAATTAGAAGGCACCGGAATGGTTGATACCTATTATCAAACTATTCTGGAAAACAATACAGCGGATGTAATAACCTATTTCTTCCGTGCGGTGGAGACAATAATTGAAGGCAGCAACAGTGATGAAGAAAAGGCGATTGAAACCCTGTTGATGCCTGCCGCCGCCTTTAACGGACTTGCCCAAAATATTATCACTATGTGGTACCTGGGCAACTGGGGCCAAAATGTTATATCGGGCAAAGCCTATACACAGGGCCTGGTGTGGGATGCTGCGGAGACGCACCCTCCGGGTGCTAAACAACCGGGCTATGGTTCATGGAGCATACCTCCTTTATAATTTATTTTTCTAATTCCCTTTAATCTTTTAATATGAAAATTGATAATTATGATGTGGTCATCGTCGGTTCCGGTATTGCGGGGGCGGTAATTGCCAAAACACTCACCCAGGCCGGGAAAACCGTCCTTATACTGGAGGCCGGTTTGCAGGCGGGAATAGCCCTTGACAGCGAAGGGGCATACAAAACTTATCAGAAGTATATTGATACCTTTTACAATGCGCCTGCCAAAGCGCCAAACTCACCCTATCCCGACCTGAAAGATGCGCCGTCTATTGATGTGCTGGATATTGAGAAACTACAAAATGGTATTCCTTCAACCGATGGCTACCTGGTACAAAAAGGCCCGCTGCCTTTTGCAAGCGATTGTATGCGCGGCCCGGGCGGCACAACCCTGCACTGGCTGGGGACAACCCTGCGCATGCTGCCTAATGATTTTAAAATGAAAACGGTGTATAACCAAAATGTTGACTGGCCTTTAACTTATGATGACCTGAAGCCTTATTACGAAATGGCTGAATTGGAAATTGGCGTAGCGGGCAATGTAAACGAACAGAAATATCCCGATATCCCGCCTGATTTTTTTGGGAAAGACTATGTTTTCCCGATGGAGAAAATACCACAAAGTTATCTGGATGCCGAGATCGGGAAAAAAACAGAAAAATTAAAGGTAACCCTTAACCGCCGGGAATACGAGCTTACCTGTATCAGCACCCCGCAGGGCCGCAACTCTGTCCCTAACGAAGCCTACAAATACGGCTCGATTGTATGGAACGCATCAAAAAAGAAATTGCAGCTGGAAACCCAGGATCAAACTTATAACCCTGATGGTTCCTTATGGGACCCCTATACCGGCCAAAGATGCGAAGGAAATGCCAGCTGTGTACCTATTTGCCCTGTACAAGCCAAATACAATGCTTTAAAAACCCTGAAAAGGGCTAAACAGGAAAACCTGGATATTATTACACAGGCCGTAGCTTACAAAATTAATACTGATAACTATACCAATGAGGTTACCGGGATTGAATATAAACTGTATAAAAGTGACGGCTCGCCTGAATATACTACCGGGATTGCCAGAGGGCGGATTTACGTTCTTGCAGCCAGCGCCATCGAAAATGCGAAGATTTTGCTTGCCTCAAACGTCGCCAACAGAAGCGACCAGGTAGGCCGTAACTTAATGGACCACCTGGTAATGCTTACCTGGGGCCTTACAAAAGAAAAGATCTATCCTTACCGCGGACCCGGTTCGACCACCAATATCCCAACCTTCCGCGATGGGGAGTTCAGGAATGAACATGCGGCATGGATCTCTCCTTTAGATAACTGGGGATGGAGCTGGCCTGTGTTTTCGCCGGGCAGCGATGTAGGCAGTGCGGTTAGCAGTGGCCTTTTCGGGAAAAAGCTTAGGGAGAAGATGCACGAGGATGTGACCAGGCAATTTTTGCTTCACTTTGAGGTGGAACAAAGTCCTGATCCCGGTAACAGGGTTACCATCGATCCGCAATACCTGGATGCCATCGGGAACTACCGCCCGGTGATCACCTACAATGTCGGCGATTACATGCTCAAAGCATTTGAAGCATCCAAAATTGTTTCGGACCAGATTTTTAAAGCTAACGGGATCAAAGACTATACCTATTATAATCCTGAAACAGATCCCGACTATGTGGTTTACAAAGGAGAGGGCTACACCTTCAGAGGGGCCGGGCATATTGTTGGCACACACCGCATGGGCTTTACAGAGGATGACTCGGTTGTTGATAAAAACCAGCGCAGCTGGAACCATCAAAACCTTTACCTGGTGGGCTGCGGGAACATGCCGACCTTAGGTACCTCGAACCCTACACTAACCATGACTGCCCTTACCTTCCAGGCAGCGGAAAACATCCTTAAACAACTTCAAAATTAAAAACATGAAAGCATCATTCGGCCAATCAAATAACCCAAAACGGCAAAAGCTGATTAAGATGGTACCAGCCAGCGGCAAAGCTGATTCCTTATTAGGCGAGGTCGCTTTTCTGCAATTGCAGGAGATAGAGTCACCCGTTAAAACACTCGACGAATTGAAAAGCGCCCTGCAAACAGCTATTGAACTGGAGCATTCAACTATTCCGCCCTACCTGTGCGCGCTTTATTCAATTAAGGACGGCACAAATGACATTGCCACCGGAATAATAAGGAGCATTGTGGTGGAAGAAATGCTCCACATGATACTTGCAGCCAATATTTTGAACGCCATCGGCGGGACGCCAAAAATTGATAAGGAACATTTTATCCCGGCATACCCCGGCTCATTACCCGATAGTGATAATTCTTTTATCATCAACCTTATGAAGTTTTCAAAGGAGTCTGTTGAGGTTTTTTTAAGGATAGAAAAACCTGAACCTACAAGGGAGCATCCCAAAGTAAAAGATTATCATACTATCGGACAGTTTTACCAGGGCTTAATGTTAGGGATTGAATACGTTAATGACCATACTGAGGGCGGTATTTTTTTAACCGGTCCCGAAGTGCAAAAAAGACAAATAACCCCCGAACATTATTATGGCAGTGGTGGAGTGATAGTTCCGGTTTATACTATTGACGATGCCAGGCTTGCGATTGAAGAAATTGTAGGTCAGGGTGAAGGTATTGACGATACCATTGAAGACAGCGACCAAAAATTATTTGGACAGGGGATTGAGTATGCGCATTATTTCAGGTTTAACGAGGTGTTGCAGGAAAGAATGTACTGCGAAAATGATACCCCGAAAGGCGGGCCAACCGGTGAAAAAATTACGGTAGATTGGGATGCTGTGCATAACATGGTGACCAGCCCTAAAGTAAAAGAATATGAAGGGTTTCCCGAACTGTATGAAAAAGCCAGGTCGTTCAATCAAACTTATACCCAGCTGCTGGATAATATCCATTGTGCCTGTGACGGCAAGCCCGAACTGTTAATGAAGGGGATTGGTTTGATGTACCAGCTAAAATATAAGGCGGTCGAACTGATGAACATCCCGTTTAAGGATGGTTATATGGCCGGCCCGACATTTGAACTGGACAGAGGATAGGGGTAAAGAAGCAAGAAGCAAGAAGTAAGAAGCAAGAACCAAGAATCAAGAGCCAGGAACCAAGAAACAAGAGCCAGGAACCAGGATTTAAGACGAAAACTGCGGTGGTGGTGAATTCGTGAAAAGAAATATCGTTTATTTAATCAACCTGGTGAATAAGCACTTTAAATATGCCGATCACTATTTTTTATCTTGACTCTTGATTCCTGGCTCTTGACTCTCTCAACCAGTATTATAAATTAACAAAATCCATAAAACCATGTACTCAACTATCGCAAAATCAACCATTTTACCCGGAAAAGAAGCCGAAGTAATAGAAATTCTTAAAAAACTACCAAAACAGGTGGAAAATGAACCGGGCACTTTGCTCTATATGGTACATACGCCCGACTTTAGTCAGCCCAGTTTACCAACCCCGGCAGCCGGTGAAGTAATTTTCTTTGAAATTTACGAAGATAAAGCCGCTTTTGAGGCCCATTTAGATGGTGCCGCATTTCAGAATTTTATAAAGGAGACCAAAGACCTGTTTTTGGCTGATAGTTATAATCAAACTTTTGTTCCGATAGAAATATTGAAACACCAGGCCGGCTTTGCTAAAGAGGAGTTATTGAAGGATTCAGGCAGCATTTAAATGCTGCAAATTTGCGGAGACCCGTATTGGATCTTGCAGTAATTTAAACTAGCTATTTGCAGTTTTTTTTATCTTGATTCTTGGCTCTTGACTCTCGGCTCTCAGAACAAACAATAAATTAAAACTCATACTAAACCATAAAACCATGTACCCACTAATTGCAAAATGGACCATTTTACCCGGAAAAGAAGCTGAAGCCATCGAAATTCTTAAGAAATTGCCTGAACAGGTAAAAAAAGAACCCGGTACGCTGCTTTACTTAGTACACACCCCCGATTTTACACAACCCAGTTTACCAACCCCTGCAGCAGGCGAGGTAATATTCTTTGAAATTTACAAAGACAAAGCTGCTTTTCTTGATCATTTGAACGGCGCTGCATTCACCAATTTTGTGAAAGAACATGGCAGCCTGTTTTTGTATAACAATAATCAACCTTTCGTTATTGTAGAAATGCTGAAACACCAGGGAGGGTTTATAAAAGAGGAGTTATTGAAAGATTTAGACGGTATTTAATCCCTTTCCATTCCGTCCCCGCAGGGTCTTGGGAATTTTGATTGCGCCGTCAGGTGCTAAATATTGGTAGTAAAATCATAAAAAAAATTTTGAGTGCCGTAGGTACGCAACAATTAAAGCGGCATTAGCGCTAATGTATAACGGGGTTCCGTACCTATGGCACGGCATAGCTGGCTGTTTTTTTTCTGCCAATATTAAACCCCGATGGGGTTTTAGCGCTTAACTTAATAGCATTGGAGAGATCCTGTCGGGACGTAAGATAATAAAGATGACCGGCCCCGATCCTGTACTCATCTTTTTACAAATTACCAGAATATCTCATTGTTGTCGCTCAGTTTCATGTGGTTATTCAATGCCAGATTATGATTGTTTGTTTAATCCTGTTTTACAAACTACAAGCATATGTAATCCGCAGATATAATCTACAGACAGTGGGATTGTCAAAAAACTACTAAAATTTCCACCAGGGCTTTTTTTTCGCATCTTCTACCTTTAGTTGAATTTTGGTTCCATCGGGAATATTTTTCAACCTTTCGCATATCTGTCCAAATATTGCAAAATGAACACTAATATCAGTAGGCTTAATATTGTCAATAGAATATTGTCCCCCTAAGAGGGGTAGGTTCTGGAAACTGTAAACTTCATTCTCACGCAAAAATATTTTTTGTTCTTGAAGTTCAAGATAGAGATTCGTAAGAAACCAGTGTGCAGTTTTCTCGCTATCCTTAAGAAGCTCTTCAAATTCAATAGGCGAAGAAGCGACTTTAGTTAACGTCCCTACTCCAGTGTCAAGCCAACTTATTTCGTCATTGGTGTCAACTATAAACATGTCACCAAATTTTGTTACCATCAACACATTTTTATATCCTGCAATTAGCCAATTCCATGCTGATGTGATGTCCCGGGAATCAATTTTTGTAATGTCTTTAATTAGTTCCGACAGTTCAACGGTCGTGTTTTGTTCATTATTAGGGACGGATCCAGTATTGCTGGTAATTTCATCTTCTGCGTACTGCCATTCGTCATACCGACTACTTCGCCATGCACTCCACCCATATTGCAAATGATATATTTCGTTTATAGAAGGATCAAGCTTCGTGATTTCTTCTAAACATACCAATTTAGAATCAGCAATTTCAGGCGCTAAACTTGTGTGGAACTGCCAGTCACCATCTTCATTATGATAAACGTATAAAATTGGATCGCCCTCAAAAGCTTGCTTTGTTGTATAAACACATAGAGTTCTTTTTTCATAAAATTTAAAATCAGTGCCTCGATCCAGCAGCGGTTGTTTAAATTTCCAATCGGGGTTGAAGTTTTCATCCCAGGGGAAATGATTTTGTTTGTCTGGCCAAATGAGTTCTAAAACAGGAAAATCAAAACTCATATCATAAAACCACCCTGCATAACCTAAGTAATTTGGATAAAATGTTTGATCAACTTCAACAAATTGAATATTGTAACCCTCCAAAAAACCCTGATATAATCTGTTCGTTGTTATTGTTTCACCGCTTTTTACCAGATCGCGGGCATGGTTTATAATACTTGCCATCACTTCTGTTTTCAAACCAAAGCAAATAATTTCAGGATGTCCATAGTTTTTATATAGCCCAATTGAATAAACAAAACCTGGTAAATAGTTATCTGGTTCAAGTAAAGCAAGATGGCATCCAAATTTTTCTATATCAGAAAGTATAGTTTGTTTAGCTTCGATATCATGTTGGGTATGCTGGTCGTCCATAAATAGCAAATGGGATTTGACAAGAAATATACAAAGTTTATTTTAATCTTGATAATAGGGCTGTTCAATTAAAAAGGACTTTCACCAATTTCAAGCGCGAGGCAGCGCATAGGCCAAAAGTAGAGGGGGGCACTCGTGTCCACGCTGATAGGTAACCTGTATTAGCCACACCTTGATCGGACAATCTACGATACCAACCGACCGCCGGATCAAGTTGTTGCTATTACACAATATTACTATATTTCCCCGCTCTTCGTAGTTTCCAACTACGAACTACTATGCCGGAAGACCGTGTCTCCCCTCCTGTACACATCTTTTTTGCAAATTACCTGAATATCACATTGTTATGGCCTTGTTTCACGTCGTTATTCAATGCCAGATTATGATTGTTTGCAGTAATCCTGTTTTACAAACTACAAGGTTATGTAATATCGCAGATATAATCTGCGGACAGCGTGGAAGTACAAAAACTCCTCTTTTCATATTCCGTCTTTTCTGGTACTCTCCTTAAAGTCAAATCCTTGCAAATAAGAAATCTTCCACTTACCGTTTTCTTTTTCTACTTCAAATTTGTAAGTGAAATCTTTCCAATCTGGCGACCCATTTAATTCCGGTTTACCCCATGTCCAATATAACTCACCTTTTTCATCATTTAATTTAATAACCTTCACTTCAATCAAGTCCCATGGGTTAGGCTTGTCATACGGAACGTCCTGGCAAAGACACCAGGGGTCAACATCATTTGCAAAACTAAAAGTCGGCAGTTCGCTTACCGACCACTTTTCAAATTCATTGTTTTTTATTTTCTTGTCAAGCGTCAAAATAATTTGACTATAGTTATCAACAAATCTGGAGGAAAAAAAATTCGTCGCTTTCAATTTTTCCAGAGTTACGTTAAGTTTTTCCAGATCAAACCCAACGCAAATGCTATCCTTACTGTCGGTCAACACAGGAAGCAGGTTAATTGAATTTTTCGATTCACTCCAATTAAGAGCTTTTCTAATGAGAATTTGAATTTCTTGTTTATCATTCGAAATTTCCGGGGATTTTAATGTTTTAGTTGCCTTTATTTTTAATGGAGATTCTTTGCGTTCACTATTGTGACTACAACTAAATAAAAATAAGGCTAAAATAGCCGTTCCAAATCTTAAATATTTCATGCTTTTTTGTTTAGGTAACCTAAAACCCTGCACGCTGGGTCCTATTTGAGAAACCCATCGGGGACGGAAGGTAATATTTAAAAGTTTGATTATTAAATTTATTTTCTAATCAAATCCACTAATCATCCACCCCCTTCCCATCCAAAATTTGCGGGATGTATTTTTCAACCCTGGCCTCGCGGGTTTTGGATTGTTTGGGCTGCGAAAAATAAAACAGGTATCCCCGTTGCCTTCCGGGCGTTAAAGCATCAAAAGCAGCTTTTAGAGCTGGGATATGATCCAGTTTACTTTGAAATTCTCCGGGAACGGCATAGTCTGCGGTTTTTTTAAGAACCACTTTCAAACCTGCTTTTTCCACTTCAATGGCTTCATAAATATAGGCTTTAAGGATGGGTTCCAGCTCAATTATTTCCATAACATTAGTGAACCTGATCTGCCGCGCCGACTGCACATCCTTTGTTTGCCGGATCAGGATACTATTGGCATCATTTAACAGGGCGCCTTTGAAAAATAAAAACGCGCAATATTCTTTAAAGCCATGTATTAAAACGATGTTTTGCGTCTGAAATGTGTAACAGGGACAGCCCCACTTCAATTCTTCGGTCAGCCCGCAATCGAGGCAAATCGTTCTCAACTTCACATATTCTTCCTGCCAATTTGAGGCTTTATTAAAAAACCAATCAACTTTAGGATTCATTGTATTCATTTATTGGTTAGTAAAAAATAAGGGCCTGATATTTCTGTAAAAGTAACTTAATCACAATGATTTAATTTGATTTTTTAACACGGAGACGCAGAGAAAGCGCAGAGAACACAAGAAAATAAAATGAGTTAACCCACTATAAAGGC
>JBIOHE010000076.1:0-14994 GCA_044448725.1 Sphingobacteriales bacterium
ATCTTAAAAGGTCATGTTAACACCTAATGAATAAACACGCGGACGGGGGTATAAATTGTTATCTATACCTCCCTGTACTTCAGGGTCAAGGCCGGTATATTTTGTTACAATAAATACATTAGATACGTTGGCTGTAATCCTTAAGGTAGCTACACCAGCTATTTTTCCGAAATTATAACCCAGGTTGGCATTGTCCATCCTAAGGAATGAACCATTTTCAACATAGTAATCTGAAAATAACTGATACTCGTTGAAATTTGTTTTTAACACACTGTTCGGTAAGTTACCAAGGTAGCCCTGGAATTTAAGCCCCCGGTAGGCGCCATTGCTGGCAGCTTCGGCATTATAAACATAGTTGCCTAAGTTAGCCCGCATACTGAAACCTAAAAACCATTTTTTATAACTGAAATTTGAGTTAAGACCCATAAATACAGAAGGGTTTGGTTGTTGGTAGATGTATTTATCATCAGGTGTTCTGGTGCCGCTTCCGTTCCTGTCAACATATACACCTTCTAAAGGAGCTCCATTCGCGCCATAAACCTGCTGGTAAACATAAAATGCGCCGGGGGTATAGCCTGCTTTATATAATTGGATGGTGTTGCCTACACCGCCGGGGATACCGCCGGTAGCAATGATCTGGTTAGGGTCGCCTGTTAACGATACGTTAGTTACGGTTACTTTGTCGTAAGATACGTTATAACCGATTGTCCAGTTAATATCTTTTGAAGTAATAGCATTAACGTTTATATTAAAGTCAACACCCCTGGTATTTAAATTGCCGATATTAGCGTAAACATGGTTTGTCAGGTTTGTGCCATCCGGAACCGGTGTATCAACCAAAAGATCCTTAGTTTTTTTATAATAGTATTCAATGCTTCCATTGATTTTTCCGTTCAAAAACCCATAATCAAAAGCAATATTTGATGTGGCTGATTGTTCCCATTTCAAATTAGCATTGTAGGCGTCGGCACGTAAAGTATTGGTATAAACACCGCCAAACTGGTAGCCAGCCCCGGTATTGCTTGGTTCATATACAGCAAGGTACGGGAAATAATATTTATTATTGCCAGATCCAATATCCTGTTGACCAGTAACACCATAACCAATTCTTAATTTCAAATCAGAAAGAACGTCAACAGTTTTCAGGAATGGTTCTTCCTTAATCCGCCATGCTAAGCCAACTGAAGGGAAATAACCATTACGGTTGTTTGATCCGAAACGTGAAGAACGGTCATCGCGGATAGTAGCTGTTAACAAATATTTGTCCATAAAGCTATAATTGAAACGGGCGAATGGTGACTCTATATAATATTGCTGCGGGAAATTAGCCGATGCTGAGCCGACTGGTGTAACCATATCAGCTGCATAACCTTGTTCGTTCCTGTCATAGAACTTGAAATACTGATACGAATAGCCCGCCTGGAAATCTAAGTGGCTTTTAATTTCCTTAAAGTCTTTGGCATATTTTAAATAGTAGTCAGTGTTATAGGTGTAGTTTTCCTGAAAATATTGCGAAAATGAACCTTTTTGAACAAAATTTGACGCCGCTGAAGCAGGTATCAGGTTACTGCCCTGTCCGTCAGATACGTCGCCGCCAAAGGTTGCATTGGCTGTTAATTCTTTCAGGAATGGGAATGCATAAGTAAGGCTTAAGTTACCTAATGCACGTTTAACAGTACCTGAATTATTTTGCTCTTCTAATAAACCCAGCGGGTTACGGGGGGCCAGCGTGTTTGGAGTACCGCCATTCAAATATTCAAAGTAGCCTCCATAATTTTGGTTGCCCGAGTAAACCGATTGCGTTGGATCAAAGATCACTGCTGCGCCAATAGCGCCCTGGTTTGCAAAATGCCTGTCGGTATAAGTGCCTTTAATATTGAAGTCAACCTTTAAACTGTTATGCAGAAAACTATCATTGATGTTTAAATTCAATGATGTCCGTTTCAGGTTATCAGTTTTCAGGATACCGTCCTGGTCTAAATAACCAATTGATAAACGATATGGAAACCCTTTTACGCCTCCTGTAAAACTGATGTTATTATCAGTAGAAAAAGCCTGGCGGTAAATTTCGTTCTGCCAGTTGGTGTTGCCACTGCCTAATTCAAGTTGTTGAGCGGCAGTTGTGCCGGATTGAGGACTAAGCACAGCTGCGCGGAATTGAGCCGCGCTTAAAACATTAACCTCATTAGTGATTTTCGACAAAGAGTTTAATGAACTGAAATTAACAGATAGCTTTTTATCGTCCTTCCCTTTTTTAGTAGTAATCATAATCACGCCGTTAGATGCGCGTGAACCATAAATTGCTGTAGAGGATGCATCCTTTAAAACGCTGAAGGATTCGATGTCATTTGGATTAATTGTAGCAAGCGGGTTATCAATCCCGGCGATACCGGTATTGCTCACCGGGATACCATCAATAACAATAAGGGGATCATTACTCGCATTTAATGATGAACCGCCACGGATGCGGATGGTGCTTCCTGAGCCAGGCGCACCGCCGTTTGAAGTGATCTCAACACCGGCAACCTTACCGGTGATCAAAGCTTCGGGGGTGGTTACTGCGCCCTGGTTGAAGTCTTTTGATGAAACCGAAACAACCGAGCCTGTTAAGTCCTTTTTCTTTGCGGTTCCATAACCAATAACAACTACCTCATTCAGGCTTGTGTTTTCGGGCTGCAATGAAAAATCAACAGTAATAGAGGCAGCACCTACTGTTACACTTTTTTTCAATGCAACATAGCCTAAGAATTTTGCAGTAACCGAATAGGTCCCTGGTTTTAAATGTGAAATGGTATAACTACCATTTATATCAGCGCTTGCACCAATGGTAGTACCATCAATGCTTACCGATGAACCTGGAAGGGGCTGATTTTTTTCATCAACAACCTTTCCGGTAATACCACCTGTTTGCGCAAATGCCATAAATGACATCATTACGAACGCAAAGAGGAGTACATACTTTTTTGAGTAATTTTTTCTCATATACTTTTTTTTTGTAATTAAAAAAACGGCATTTTGCGCCGGTTAAAATTGGTATGTTATTTTTGCTTCAACAGCATGCGACCAATTTACATTAAGGTTTAATAAATGCAAATGTTATTTAAAAGATAATTTTACCGGTGTTTTGGGTGATAAAATTAACTATAAAGAAATATAAAATATATGTGTTTTATTTTAAGAAAATTTTAAATTTTAGCTTAAATTTTGCCAAAAACACAGTATTTTTTTTGCCTGGTGTAAAAATTACACAAATGGCAATTTTACTATTAGGTAACCAATTCCGGGAACGTTCCCGGAAAAATAACTGTCTTGTTGACAATTGATAATGATAAAAAAAATATTTTTCTGCGCGTTTTTGCTTTTTGGCCAAATTTTTTTGTTAAAAGGGCAGCAAAAAACAGTATTTAAAACCGGTGAAATTACCCCGGGCAAAGTGTTATTTGTACACCTGTTTCTGGCAGGTAGTTTTAATAACTGGAACCCCGCTGATACGGCCTGGGAATTGCATAATGACGGCACGGGACAATACCGCCTGACGAAGGTTTTACCAAAAGGTATTTATGAATTTAAAATTACCCGCGGCAGCTGGCAAACCGCCGAATGTACCGCCTCCGGCAAGCCTGTTGATAACCGCAGGATCTCTGTTTTAAATGATACATTAATAATCCTGAATATAGCCGGCTGGCAGGATAATTTTGCCCCAGCCGAAAAACTACATACTGCAAGTCCGCAGGTGCATATAATCAGCGACAAATTTGATATACCGCAACTTGGCCGGCAGCGCAGGGTTTGGATATACCTGCCGGCGGATTATTATTTATCAAAAAGAAAGTATCCTGTCATTTATATGCACGACGGCCAAAACTTGTTTGACGCCTATACCTCATCCTACGGCGAATGGGGCATTGACGAAATATTGGATAAAAACCAGGGAAAAAACGAATGTATTGTAGTTGGTATAGATCATGGCGGCGACAACCGGATAACGGAATACGATCCCTACGATTCAAAGTACGGAAAGGGCAGGGGGGATGACTACGTTGATTTCCTCGCCAAAACACTAAAACCTTATATTGATGTCCATTACCGCACAAAACCTGATGCGCAACATACCACGGTTGCAGGCAGTTCAATGGGCGGTTTGATTTCGATGTATGCAGCGCTCAAATACCCTGATGTGTTTGGTAATGCCGGGATATTCTCCCCGGCTTTCTGGATCGCCCCTGAAATTTACACATTGGCGCAACAAAAAAATTTACCGGCAAAAAGCCGCTTCTACTTTGTTTGCGGCGATGCTGAAGGGTTCGGTGTAGTAGCTGATATGCAAAAAATGGTTGATATTATCCGCGCAAAAGGCCTTGACAGTAAAAAAACGCCGGTAGTGGTAATAAAAGGCGCTGCCCATAATGAAAAACAGTGGAACGGTGACTTTCCTGCGTTTTACAGCTGGCTTTTACAAGGAAAGTAGTCCCCCTAACAAACTTAAGTTTAATTCGTAGTAATTTGTTTTTCAAAGGCCTCATTGAGGGCTTTGCCGTTTTAAAACTTCGTAAGTTTTTCGCCTAATGGGGCCTGCAAATTTCGTGATTCGCTTTGATTGTCTGAACCCGAATTTATCGAATTAAAGAATTTTTAGAATTCTGGTAATTCCTGAATTCTAAAAATTCGGGTTCAGACAAAATACTTCCGAAAGCAAATCTCAATCCCCGTCCTGGGCATTAAACAAATACATTTCGGTGTTGCCATTCGGCTGGCTGGTCATTTCACCGCGGGTTTGCTGCCACCAGAAACGCATTTTTGGTTTTTCGCGGTTACCAATTTCATTCATTGATTCGGCATCGTACAGGCGGCCGTTTAACATTACGTATTTTATTTTGTCGCTGTTGTGGATGTCATCAAGCGGGTTTTCATCCAAAACTATCAGGTCGGCAAGCTTCCCTGTTTCCAGCGAGCCAATTTCTTTATCCATTCCTAAATAGGAAGCTCCATTCATCGTAGCACAGCGCAGGGCCTGCATCGGCGTCATGCCACCCTGTGTTAGCATCCATAGCTCCCAGTGCGCCCCAAGGCCCTGTATTTGTCCGTGGGAGCCTAAATTTACCTTCGTGCCTCCGTCGGCTATTTGTTTTACATATTTCGAAACCTCAATATGCCCGTAATCGCCGTATTCAGATGTGGTCCTCCGCCTCGACCTGGCATCAATGATGGATTGCGGACTAAAATTAAGCAGTCGTTCATTTTTCCAAACCTCGGTGCGGTCATACCAGAAATTTTCGCCAAACTGTGTGCCATAGCAAACGATCAGCGTAGGGGTATAGCCAGATTTACTGTCATTCCACAATGTTTTTACATCTTTATATACCGGCCAAACCGGGATATTGTGCTCAATGCCGGTATGGCCGTCGAGTATCATAGTCATATTGGTGAAAAAAGTTGACCCTCCTTCGGGCACTACTTCCATTTGCAATTCGCGCGCGGCTTCAATGATCTGCTGGCGTTGTTCGCGGCGGGGCTGGTTATAGCTTTTTACCGAAAATGCGCCAACGGCCTTTAACCTGCGTAAATTGGAGCGGGCATCATCAAGGCTGTTGATTACCGCTTTAAAATCACCGTCGGCGCCGTATAAAATGGTCCCGGTTGAATATACCCTCGGGCCAACCATATTGCCGGCCTTTAACATTTCCGCCTGGCTGAAAACCATCTCGGTATTGCTTGAGGGATCATGGGCGGTAGTTACACCGTAGGCCAGGTTTGCATAATAGTTCCAGTCCTGCTGCGGTGATATTCCGTCAGGGCTGGGATGCAGGTGCGCATGAACATCCACAATACCGGGCATAATGGTTTTTCCGCTGAGATCATAAACCTTAGCGTCGTCAGGTACCTGTACTTCACTTCCTTTACCAATGGCTGCTATCCTGTTGTGCTCAATTACCACTGTTCCGTTCTCAATTACTTCGTTGCCCTTCATCGTAATTATCCGCACATTTTTGAAAGCAATCTTACCGTCGGGCACATCGGTTTTTAATATTAAGCCAATATCGGTACCCACAGTATCCGGCAAAGGGGTTTTATCGGTGCCGTCATCGGCAAAAGGCAAGGCATTACGTACGTCTCTTACAAAATACTTCGGCCCTAATGTCCACATCATTTTACGGCTGTCTTTACTCCAGTGCAGGTAAGTGCCGGCATCGCGGGTTAATTTGCTTAAAGGAAGCGCTTTATTTGCCGCCGAAAGGTCCTGCGGGTTGCCGGTATTCACCATGGGGGTGATATAACAATTGTACAGTTCAGTAAAGGCCATCCACTTACCGTCAGGACTTGGGTTAAACTGGGTCGCATATTTAGAAGTGTACATGGTGCGCTGATTAGCACCGGTGGTATCCATCATTTTAAAGGCTTTTTTATCGCCCTCGCTGCTTTGGTAATATATTTTCGAGTCATCAGTTGAGAACCGGGGATAGATGCCATTATTGATGATTATTTTAGGGGTGCCGCCTATTACCGGAACGGTATAAATGCCCGGGTTTTTGCCAAACGCAAATCCTGATATTTCGTTTCCTTCGCCTTTGGCGAAAATTACCTTATCCCCTTTATTCGAGAATTTCGGGGAGTAATAAAAACCTTTTTCGGGGGTAAGCCTGGTTACCAGGCAACTTAGCAGGTCGATTTTATTTACAGAAGCTTTTAGTTCGTCGCTCCAGTCAACATAAACCAGCGATTTGCCGTCGGGGCTAAAGGCTGGCTCATATTCAAAATCATTTGTTGCCGTTATGCGTTCGGGTTTACCGTTGGGGAGCATTTTTAAATAGATATACCCTGCGGCATTAAAAGCCACCATGGTGCCATCGGGCGATGTGGTGAGTTGCCTTATCATTTTTACCGTGAATTCATCCTGGTAAACTTTTTGCTGGAAATGAAGTGCTTCGGTAATGCTTTGCTGCGATGTAACTTCAAAAGGGATCTGTACCGCATTCAGGGTATTTACATCAAGGTTCCAAATTTTACCCCTGGCATAAAGAATAATATTTTTACTATCAGGCGTCCATCCGAAATTCGGATATACACCAAAGATAGCCCAGGTTTCCTGCTGGTCGTGCGAGAGGTCGTCATATACAGGCCATTCTTCCCCGGTTTTCAGATCATGGAGGTATAGTACTGATTTTAGCCTTATACGTTTTACAAAAGCAAGGAGCTTGCCGTCGGGCGATATTTGAGGCCTGCAGGCGCCGCCCGCGCCCCCTGTCACCGTCTCAATTTCGCCGGTCTGCCGGTTCAGTCTTTGGATGGCATAAATGCCCTTATTGGGGTCTTTATTGTATTGAAAGTTGGGGCCTGGTGTAACATCTTCGCTCCAGTAAATGTATTTGCCATCCGGCGAGACCGTTGGCTCCCCGGCGTCCTGCTGATCGTTTTTACGTTTGGTTAACTGAATACCTTCGCCGCCCGTTCTATGGTAAAGCCACATTTCCCCCGCACCTAAGGACCTTGTGCCCGTAAAATGTTTACGCGCCACCAGGAATTGCCCGTCGGGTGTCCACGAAGCATTATTGAGCAGCCTGAAGTTTTCTTTGGTGATGGGGGATTTGTCGCTGCCATCGTTGTTCATTGTCCAGATATTGTCTCCCCCATCCCTGTCGCTGGTATAGGAGATTTTTTTACCATCGGGACTAAACCGGGGCTGGATCTCCCAGGCCTTTCCTCCGGCAAGCAAGGTAGCCTTTCCGCCTGTTACAGGGATACTATAAATATCACCCAGAAGGTCAAAAGCAATGGTTTTGCCATCGGGGCTAACATCCAGGTTCATCCAGGTACCTTCATCGGTGGTGATGGATACTTTTTTTTGTTGTCCGGGAGGGGTTTCTACGTTCCATTTTTGGGCGTGTAAATTAGTTGCAAGAAATATGAACAGGAAAACTGAATAGATGAATTTCATTTTATCGATGTTTACGGCGGCTAATTTAGAAATCTTGCAGCATTTAATTCAATTGCCACAAGCAATTGATAATGTAAACAACATAAACGCGAATAAAGTTATTATTTTATTTAAGTTCCGGTTTAAGATGATTTGTTTAGCTTGCTCCCAGCTATAAGTAATGCTTTCACCTCTTAAACGTTTTGCCCTTCGTTTATCAAACTCTTTTATATCTTCCACTTTAAATGGATGCAATTTTTGGCGAATATTTGTTTTTTGCATGATTAATGCTGATTTTGACAAATCTACTTACAAATTATTTATGAAGTATTAATTCTGATGCAGGAAATCCAATTTGGGGATTATCTTTACCAAATCCGAAATCGAACATCCGAAATCCGAAATAAAAAATGACCATCCACCAAATATTAAAACAGTACTGGAACCATGATGCCTTCCGCCCGGTGCAGGAGGAGATCATTGACGCTGTTTTGTCTGGTCATGATACGCTTGCGCTGCTGCCGACGGGTGGGGGTAAATCGGTTTGTTTCCAGGTGCCGGCGCTGGCAAAGGCGGGGATTTGCATAGTGGTTTCCCCGCTGATCGCGTTAATGAAAGATCAGGTTGAAAACCTGAGGGAAAAAGGTATCGAAGCATTTTCCATCGTATCGGGCATGAGCAAAAGCGAAATTGATATTGCGCTGGATCATTGCATTTATAACCCTGTCAAATTTTTGTACCTCTCGCCCGAGCGTTTAATGTCGGAACTGGTGCGTGAACGCATCAGGTACATGAAGGTTAATTTGATAGCCGTTGATGAAGCGCATTGTATTTCGCAATGGGGCTATGATTTCAGGCCGCCCTACCTGCATATTGCCGACCTGCGCGAACTGCACCCGGATGTGCCGGTTTTGGCCCTAACTGCAACAGCAACCGCCGAAGTTAGGGAAGACATACAGCAAAAATTAAGATTTAAGCGGCCAAATATTTTTCAGAAAAGCTTCGAACGGAAAAATATCAGCTATGTGGTACAAAACGATGAAAACAAACTCCGCAAGCTGCTGGATATTGCCAAAGGCGTTAAGGGCAGTGGTATAGTATATGTACGAAGCCGCAAAGAAACCGCTGAAATAGCAAAGTTTTACAACGAAAACGGCATCAAAGCCGATTATTACCATGCCGGGCTGGAAGCAGGCCTGCGCTCACAAAAACAGGATAGCTGGAAAAATAATCGCAACCGTATTATTGTGGCAACCAATGCCTTTGGTATGGGTATTGATAAACCTGATGTGCGGTTTGTAATCCATAAGGACCCGCCCGAAAGTCTTGAGGCATATTATCAGGAAGCAGGCAGGGGAGGGCGTGATGAGCAAAAGGCTTACGCTGTTTTATTGTGCAACCAGGCCGACAGGTATAAGCAGGAGAAGAAATTTGAGCTTAGTTTTCCTTCCATACCCGAAATTAAGCAGGTGTATCATTACCTGGCCAATTATTACCAGCTTGCCTACGAGGCAGGCGAGGGTCTGAGTTTTGATCTGGACCTCGGCGATTTTTGCAGTCGTTTTAAACTGGATGTTATAAAAACACTTAATGCCCTGAAGTTTTTGGAACAGGATGAATACCTGTCGTTTAATGAAAGCGTGTTTTTGCCTTCGCGTTTCAGGTTTGAGGTACAGAATGAACAACTGTATAACTTCCAGATACAAAACCCTGGTTGGGACCCATTTATAAAAACCTTGTTGCGGTCTTATGGCGGATCGTTTGAAAACTATGTGCGGTTAAGGGAATTTGACCTTGCCCGGCGAACCCACATGAACGTTCAGCAGGTTATCGACGGTTTAAAACAATTGCAGGGATTTAAGATTTTAAGCTACCATCAGCAAACTGATCATCCGCAGGTTACTTATTTAAAACCCCGGCAGCAGGCCAATGCCCTTTACATTAATAAAAAGGCCATTGACGAACGGAAGGAGACTTGCCGCAGAAAAATGGAAGCGGTATTTGCCTACGCCACTCACAAAAAATGCCGCAGCCAGATGCTGCTTTCCTATTTTGATGAGCTTAATGCCGGAAAATGTGGCGTTTGCGATATTTGCCTGGAGGAAAAACGGCAAAAAAATGCCTCGGAGATTTTTGACGACATTACCAACGAACTTGTGCAGTTGCTGGCGTCAACGCCGATGGATATTGGCTCCCTGGTTACCTCAACAATGATCGGTACCGAAAAAGAAAAGATCGATGCTGTACGCCAATTGCTGGATGCCGGTAAAATAAAATTTTCAGGAGGAAAGCTGGTGATCGCCTGAGGGGGGAGTCCGAAAGTCCGAAAGTCCGGAATGGCTGAAAGACGCTGCGGTTAGGTCCGGCAACCTGGTTTGCAGAAATTATTCGGGTAATTTCTAAATAAAAGATGCTTCATCTTTCGGACCCTGCCTGCCGCCAGGCAGGTTTCCCGACTTTCGGACTTTCCGTCTCGAAGAATTAAATATTTCCTTTCAAACTAATGCCTTCTTTACATTTCGCAATAGCCATTTTGACGGCGTTGTTTCATTAGCCATTTTTTCAAAAACCAAATTATATTTGGTTTACTGTCAAGTAAAAGCTTAGTGTTATTATTACACTAAGATGAAAAATTTCGCCGACGAAAACTCCACCTTTGCCGATGAAATCAGGGCGTTCATCTATTTGTTTAAAATTTGTGTAACCTTTTGAAAACAAATTCGTCTTATGGTTGTATTTAAAAAATAAAAGAATAGAAATAATTGATTATCAAAATAATAAAAAAATGAAAACAAAAATACTCTCCGTAATCACAATGTTTGTTGTTGTATTAGGAATCGCAAAATCAGGCTATGCATCCACTTCAAATAGTGCTGTTGTAACAACTTTAACCGGCATCAGCGCTATCAATAAAATCGAAGTTCACGGAAATGTTGAGCTGTTTATTTCCGACGGTGCAAAGGATCAGGTAAAAGTGTATAACAAATATTATTCTGAAAGCGCCTTAATTCAGAGTTCAAACGGTGTACTCAGGATTAGCTCATATACCGCCGAAAAACTGGTAGTTTGGGTAACCGCTAACGAGCTTAGTTCTATCGCTGCTTATGATAATGCCGAGGTAAGAACATTCGGCGACATTTCAAAAATCGAATTTGATGTCGAGCTGCACAATAATGCCTCAGCAAAACTGAACTTTGATGCTGTTAGCGCCAATGTTACAGTGAACGACCATGCTAAAGCTGATCTGAGCGGTTCGGCCAATGAGTTTAATTTAAATCATAACTACGCATCCAGTGTAAATAACAGCAATTTTTCTGCTGCCCGTTTCACCGAAAAAAAGGTCAATTTCCCGGTAGCTGCCAAAGAGGGTGAAATGACTGGTATCTAAGGTGAATTTCGAAAAGTTCATATATCCCGATAGCTGTCGGGACGGAAAGCTATCTGTTTGAGGCAGGTGGCTTTTTTTATGCTGGGATTACACCGATTTTTTGCTGGGATTACACCGATTTTAGTAAATGATTACACCAATTTTAATAATCGATTACACCGATAGTCTCGCGTGATTGGGTTGGCTGTTAATGATGTACCGCCCCCACCTAAGCTACAACCTTACAAGCCCGCATAATACGACAAGCTTTCGCACAGTTCGGCATCGGTACAAATGTTATCGAGGCTGCATTGTCCTATGCTGGTGAGCAGGGTGCAGTTGATTTTGCCGTTCTGGTTCTTTTTATCTTTCAGCATAATAGCTAACAGATCAGGGTAGCTGGCTTCTTTGAGATCGTATTTTGGGTAAAGACTATTGATAACGGCAACAATTTCGGCAAGTTCATCACTGCCAAGGCCGGTTTTTTTATAGGAAAGATAGGCTTCGCAGATCATGCCTATGGCAATGGCCTCACCGTGGGTTAATGGCCTTCCGTCGTTCAACAGTGAATTGGTTTCAATGGCATGCCCTGTGGTATGACCAAAATTAAGCGCCTTACGAATGCCTTTTTCGGTAGGGTCTTCAATAACCACTTTGTTCTTTATTTCGATTGACCTGTAAATCAGTTCTTCCGAAGGATGGCTAAGGTCGCTGTTTTTAAGGTCGTTCCAATAACTGGCATCCATAATCAGGCCATGTTTCAGCATCTCGGCCAGGCCTGAAAGTATCTGACGCCCGGGCAGTGTTTTTAAAAAATCATAATTAATAAAAACAGCTTTCGGCGGGGTAAAGGTGCCTATGATGTTTTTTACGCTGTTAATATCGATACCGGTTTTACCGCCGACCGATGCATCCACCTGGGAAAGCAGGGTAGTAGGAACATGCACAAAATCAATACCGCGTTTAAAGGTAGAAGCGGCAAATCCGCCCATATCGCTGATTACGCCGCCCCCCAGGTTTACCACTAAACTTTTGCGGTCGGCTTCAAAATCCATCAGCATACGCCAAATCCCTATGCAATAATCAATATCTTTATTTTCTTCGCCGGCAGGTATTTCAATCAGATCGTAATTATCCATATCGCCCAGCTCGGTTTTTATCGCCGGCAGGCAATATTTTTCGGTATTTTCATCTGTCAAAATAAAAAAACGGGAATAGTTTCCCTGTTTTATAAATTTAACCAGTTCAGCAATGCTGTTTTCAAAAAATATAGGATAGTTGTCGCTTTGTATAGTTTTCATAAATCAAATAACCCTGATAGTTTTACCCCTGAATTCAACCGTATCACCGCTTCGCACTTTAAGGCGTTTGCGGTAATCTACATGACCATTATATTTCACTTCTCCCTCTGTTACAACTATTTGCGCCTCACCGCCGGTTTGCACCAGGCCTGCCGCCTTTAGTAGCTGTATCATGGGGATATATTCGCCTGTTACCTTAAATTCTATCATGGGTCGGCAAAAATAAACTATTCGCGGAATAATGAGATATGTTAGCCGGTAATTTATAATTTTGTCGCGCGCTTCATAAACTATGGATATAGACTGCGTTAAAATGCTGTCTGTTATGTGTTGTACTAATTGAAGTGCTAACTGACCATTATGAAATCTACTGAACCCCTTTCTTTCGAAGATACGGAGATCGCTTTCCGGCATTCGTCAAATTCCGACCTGAAACGTGCTTACTGGCTATTCAGGGTAATTAATGTAAACTTTTTAGTTAAGATTGGACCCCCGGTGACCAATTTCGCTATGAAAATCGGACTTCCGATAAAGAGCCTCATCAGGGCCACCATTTTCAGACACTTTTGCGGCGGCGAAGACATACCGGGCTGCGACAGGGCAATAAAAAATCTTTATGACGGTGGCGTAGGTACCATCCTGGATTATGCTGTTGAGGGTGAGGATGATGAACTTGTTTTTGATAACACCCGCGATGAAATTATGCGCACCATTGAGCGGGCGTCCGTTAACAAAGCTATTCCGCTTACCGTATTTAAAATGACAGGGGTTTCCCGTTTTGCGCTGCTGGAAAAACTTGATGCAGGCGTAGAACTTACGCCCGCCGAAGAGGAAGAATGGCAAAGGATAAAGGCCAGGGTATTGGCAATTTGCGAAAAGGCCCATTCTTTGGGAATAACCGTAATGATAGATGCAGAACAAACCTGGATCCAAAACACTATTGACGCGCTTGTTTTAGATATGATGAGGCGTTTTAACAGCAAAAAGCCTATTGTTTACCATACCTATCAATTATACCGCAATGATAAACTTGCCTCATTAAAAAGTGATCATGCCGTAGCGGTTAAAGAAGGTTTTATTTTAGGCGCCAAACTTGTAAGAGGTGCATATATGGAAACTGAACGCCTGCGTGCAGCGGAAATGGGTTATCCCTCCCCAATTCATAACAGCAAAAAAGAGACTGATGCTGATTACGATGAAGCCGAAAATTTTTGCACCGATCACATAGATACCATTGCCTTTGTATCCGGTACACATAATGAAGAAAGCTGCCGTTACCTTGCCGAATTATTGGATAAAAAAGGGATCGACCATAAAAATCCGCACGTTTATTTTTCGCAACTGCTGGGGATGAGCGATAATTTGAGCTTTAATCTGGCTGACGCTAAATACAATGTAGCTAAATATGTACCATACGGCCCAATCAAAGCTGTTTTGCCTTACCTGTTCAGACGCGCCCAGGAAAACACCGCCATAGCCGGGCAAATGAGCCGTGAGCTGAATTTGATTGTGAAGGAAATAAAGAGAAGAAAAGCGATTAGAGATTAGTGATTGGAGATTAGAGGTTAGTTGATAGGGTCTTTTTTAAAGCTAATCTCTAACCTCTTATCTCCAATCTCTCCCAAAAAAAGCCTGGATACTATCCGGTGCGGTCATCAGGTAAGTTTGTATGCCCAGTTTTTGGGCAGTGGCTATGTGCTGGGGGCTGTCGTCAATAAAAAGGGTTTCGGCGGGGGTGAGGTTATTTTCATTTAATACCTGCTCGAAAATAGCTGCATCGGGTTTCCGTTTGCGTACAAGATGCGAGTAATATGTTTTTTCGAACAGGTGGCTGTTGCCATCAAAACCAAACTCATTTTTCAGGTAGTCCATTATAAAATCATAGTGGATCTGGTTGATATTGCTTAGTAAAAATGTGCGGTACCGGGGTTTGAGGCTGAGTAATAACTCATGGTTGCCTTCGGGCACACCTACCAGCAGGCTGTTCCAGGCGTGGTCGATCTGATTGTCTGCCAGTTGGGCATCGCCGGTGATTTCTCTGATATGTTCCCTGAAATCTCGGGCGTTTATATCGCCTCTTTCAAAATCAGTAAATATTGGGTCCTGTATTTTATGACTGTAAAAGTCGCTGGCATTATCAATGCCCAGGGCCTGCCAGGCCTGCTGGCTTTTCAAAAAATCAAGGCTGAAAATCACATTGCCATAGTCAAATATGATGTTTTTGATGTTTTGCATCGGAGATTTAATTTGTAGCAAATATGTATAATTCAGTATGAATTAAGAAAAATATCAAAATTCATTTCAGTATAAATTTAAAATTTCTACATTTGCAGCCTGAACAAATAAATGCTTTTTCGCTTAATTTTGTTCAGGAAAAGATGATCTTAATTTAATCATTGCCCTGCGCCTATAGC
>JBIOHE010000077.1:0-14858 GCA_044448725.1 Sphingobacteriales bacterium
ACTATCAGGTAATCTCCAAATATTTTGACAAGTATTTTTTCAGTAAAGAGGGTGTCTTTAACGCTGTCAAATTCAGTTACTATGTTTATAACCTGCTGTTGAAGGTGTTGATTATAGAACAAGTAATTAAACATAAAGAAGATGTAGCGATGATTTTTGAAACTGCAAATGATAGAGGCAAAGAATTGGATTCGCATGAAGTTTTGAAGGGTTTATTATTGGGAGTTTTGGATATCGATGCTAAGGAGGAGTGTAACACAATTTGGAATGAAGCCTTAAGAACTTTTTATAGTATTGATGAAAATTATCAAAATGTAGATGAGTTTTTTAGAACTTATTTCAGAGCAAAATATGCAGACAATAAAAATCAATATCAGTCATTTTCGAACAAATATCATAGAAGCCTTTTATCCAATGACAAAATAATTAAGGATTTAGATAGAAGTAACCCTTCTAAAATTGAAAAGTTCATTAAGAATGACTTTAAATATTTTTACCAGCAGTTTCTTAGGATAAATAAATATGCCAAGGAAGGCACCGATATTCATATTGCTTCAAATTATGCTAATGAACAAGGGCAACAATATTTATTAATACTTTCCGCACTTACTTTTAATGATCCTGAAAAGGAAGCGAAAATTTCTTTAGTCGCGAAAAAATTTGACCAGTTTTATACTATTTCAAGTTTGGTTGGCGAATATAATAACAATGATATGCAAACGCTCGTTTATGATTTAAACCGAGCCGTAAGGAATAAGCCTCTGTCTGAAATAAATAAGGCGTTCGATTCAATTACAATACCATATTTCAACTCAAAGGGTTTTGCATTAGCGGACTTTAATGACATTTTTCAATATAAATACTTTCAAAATACAAAAATTCAAGGTCGGTTTTCAAAATATGTTTTGGCCCGTATTGATATTTATCTTGCTGACTTATTGAATGAACAATCATTTGCTAAACAGGTTTCATTGCATTTTGTTACCCACAGTGGCGGTAGTCCGGTAAATGGGTTTCACATAGAACACATGTTTGCTAATAATGAAAAAATTATGGAGCAATTTAAAGACAGCAACGGGGAATTTGATGAAAAACTTTTTGCTGATGAAAGAAATAGATTAGGAGCCGTAATTTTATTGAAAGGGAATGAAAATATCAGAACAAACAACTGGGTTTATAAGAAAAAATTAAAATCTTATCAACAAAGTGGCTTCGTCTGGAACAGGATTTTAACTAACGCGATTAACCCGGCTTCTTTAAACAATTGTGCTGATGTTATAAAAACCAAATTCAAAAGCTACTTACCAGATGATGAAGGTCTATTAAACAGAAATGCCATTGACGAGAGGCAAGAGTTGCTTTTTGATTTGATAGGGATTGTATATTCCAACTAATTATGAAATTGTTATGGGCAAAGCATCACTCTAAACAACTCAAAATTACAAATGACCACATTTAACATAACCATTCAGGACAGACTTGCAACAATTGCGCTGGATAGGGGCAGGTCGAATCCAATAAACCACCAGATGCTGAAAGAACTATCTGCTTCTATAAGGGATTTAGATGCAGACAAGAGTGTAGGCGGCTTGGTTTTAACGGGCAAAGAGGGCTTTTTCTCCTCTGGTATTGATCTGATTGAAGCTTACGACTATGACGAAATGCAAAGCCGTGAATTTTGGTTGGATTTATTGGCCATGCAAAATACCATGGCTGCCTTTAGTAAACCGATGGTTGCGGCCATAAGCGGACATAGTCCAGCCGGAGGTTGTATTATGGCAATTTGCTGCGATTACCGCATAATGGCCGAAGGAAAATTTGTCATCGGGTTAAATGAAGTACCGGTAGGGATTATTGTACCCGGCAGTGTGTTTAATTTATATGCCTTTTGGCTCGGTCAGCGCAAAGCTTATCAATTTTTGTTAGAGGGTAAGCTGCTCAGTGTTGCAGAAGCCTTCGACGCCGGGTTGATTGATGAAATAACCAGCCCGGAAGCACTAATGGAAGCAGCGGAGAAAAAAGCACGATCCTATATGCAGTTAAACCCGGCTACCTGGCGTCAAAGCAAGGCAAACTTGCGCAGGGACCTCAACGCTAAATTAAATGGCGATCAAACGGATACATTGAATAAAATGCTCGAACAATGGTGGGCGCCTGCAACCCGCAAAGGTTTGCAAATGATGATTGAAAATTTAAAATCTAAAAGCACTGCTGCTAAATAACAGATAATGAGCGATTCAATAGAAATAAATCCGGAAACTAAGCAAGGCATGTTAAGAGAAGATGCTTTAAAGGGCAAAACCATCATTGTAACAGGCGGCGGGACCGGTTTGGGTAAGTCAATGGGTACTTACTTCTTGAAGTTGGGGGCAAACCTGGTAATTACCAGCCGAAAACTTGATGTCCTTAAACAAACTGCATCGGAAATGGAAGCGGAAACAGGGGGGAAGGTGTTGGCAGTTGCGTGTGATGTAAGGAAGTATGAAGAAGTTGAAAATGTGCTTAAACAGGCCGTTGAAACCTTTGGACGTGTTGATGTTTTAGTGAATAATGCTGCCGGCAATTTTATTTCCCCTACCGAACGCTTATCTGCCAATGCATTTTCATCAATTATAGATATTGTTTTAAAAGGATCGGTAAATTGTTCACTGGCTTTGGGTAAATACTGGATTAGCGAAAAAATAACCGGAAATATCCTTAATATAGTTACAACTTATGCATTTACCGGTTCAGCGTATGTAGTACCCTCGGCCTGCGCAAAGGGTGGTGTTCTTGCCATGACGCGTTCATTGGCGGCAGAGTGGGGGAGGCATGGCATCAGGACAAACGCTATCGCACCCGGCCCATTCCCGACAAAAGGCGCATGGGACCGGTTATTGCCCGGCGACATGCTTAAAAAGTTTGACTTTAAAAACCGTGTACCCCTAAAACGCATGGGTGAACACCAGGAACTCGCCAACCTGGCCGCGTTTTTAGTTTCCGGTTTTTCGGGTTACATCAATGGCGAGGTAATTACTATTGATGGCGGCGAATGGCTACAGGGCGCAGGCCAGTTTAACGCGCTCGAAATGGTGCCTCCCGAAATGTGGGATAGCATTGAGCAAGCTACACGCAGAGCATAGGTTTGATACTATTACTCCAATTTTAACACTGGTTGATGCAAATGAAAACCCCCATACATAAATCTGCATGGGGGCGTTTTATTAAATAGGGGTAAATTTCTTTTATTTAAATCCCAGGCTCACAGATAATACATCTGAAACCAGGTCGGTGGTTTGCGTATAATGGCCGTACCTTATTTCCAGTTCATGGAAGTGTTGTGATCCGAAAACTCCGTTTGGCGGGGCTATCCTGAAACCAACGCCATAAAAACCGGCCCGGAATTTTGCATATTCGTAGTTGCTGGTATAATACTGGTCAGTTGGACTATGTGCTTCAAACGGGGCAAAATATTTGGCCGCTGACTGACTGTAATACCTGTAGAATGGCGAAATAGAAAAGAACGGCGTGACTTTATAAGCAACTTCCAGACTTGCAGTATTGGCATTTGTTCCCCAGTTATCCATATAATAGCGGTAATAGGAGCGGAGAATAATATTATCCCCAAGGAAATAATTAGCCCTGAGCCCCAGCGGCAGCTTAAACCGTGATGAAGGTAGTTTTTCTACAGCATGTGTTGCTACAGTGGGATCGCTTGATGGTGTAAACCACACCCGGTGAAAAGGCAAGCTCAAATAGCCGCTCTGTGCAACCACATCGCCCATAAAAACAACCTGAAACCTTTTACTTATAATTTGAGAATACGACAACGAGCCGGAGTAAGTGTTTCTTGGACTACTTGGGATTTGGGGTTTTTCCCCCGATCTTCTTCCGCTTGCTGTTGTAATAATTATTCCGCTTGTAACCGATGATTTCGGGATAAGTTCAGCGGGATAAATCAGCGAAACCTGATCAAGGTACGCCTGTAGTTTGGCGCTGAACTCACCCATTTTATCGCCGGTTTTCTGCGAAAAATGCAAATCGGCGCCAAATGAGTTGTAATTATATTCTCCTGAATAATAAGAACCTATACCAAAACCGCTGCCTTTTTTTGCATTTTCAACAGTCCAGTCAATTGACGGATAAATTCTGGACCCGCCTGTTTTTGACGCCCCTGTTTTGGAAACATAAGCTGCCGAGGCTGCGGTGTGATAATCGACACCCAGGCCGGTAGAAAGCGTATTTTTGTTAAGCGCCTCATTTAACCAAACAAATTTCAGGTCAATACCATTTGAAAGGTCCATTACGTTCGCATTATTGGTATTTACGCCATTATTCAAAAAATTAGGATTATCGCCTGTAACCGAGGAGTGGTTACTTGTTTGATTATAATAACTGGAAACCAAATTCACTTCATCAAGCCTGAGTGCCCTGGATTTATACCCGTTGCTGCTGTCTTCAATTACAGGGGCGCTCAAACTGATTGCAGGTTTATTGCGGCTGCTGTCTGGTTTCGTTTGCGAAAAAACCTGCTGCCTGCATATCAGGGAAAATCCGATGAAGGATAAAAATATTTTTTTCATAAATAATATGGCTTCGTGTTTATGGTATATTCAAAAAATTTAAACATACCCCTCCACTGTCCTGCTGAGGGGAGACTCAGCAGGATTCTTCATTCAACACTTATAAACTGGTATATTCTCTATTTAAATCCCAGGCTGACCGAGAGTACATCCGAAGCCAGGTCGGTAGTTTGTGTATAGTGACCGTACCTTATTTCAAGTTCATGGAAACCTTGCCATCCGAAAACTCCGGTTGGAGGGGCTATCCTGAAACCAACGCCATAAAACCCGGCCTGGAACTTGGCATATTCGTAGTTGCTGGTATAATATTGTTCTGTTGGGTTATGTACCCCAAACGGTGCAAAATATTTGGCGGCCGACTGGCTGTAATACCGGTAGAACGGTGAAACAGAGAAGAACGGCGTAACTTTATAGGCAACTTCCAAACTTGCTGTATTGGCTTTTGTACCCCAGGTATCCATATAATAGCGATAATAAGAGCGCAGTATTATATTATCCCCAAGGAAATAATTAGCCCTGAACCCCAGCGGCAGCTTAAACCGCGATGAAGGCAGTTTTTCAATAGCATCGGTATCTTTTGGATTTTTAAACCAAACCCGGTGAAAAGGCAAACCTAAATAGCCGCTCTGTGCAACAACATCCCCCAGTAACATCACCTGTAACCTTGAATTTATCTGCTGCGAATAGGAAAAAGATCCTGAAAGTGTTGTTCTCGCGCTTGTAGGTAAACTGTTTTTTGAATTGACAACCCCACCAGCTGAATTATACGTAATCGTGTTTCCGCTTGCTGTGGTTATAACGACCGTGCCCGGTGGAACAACCTTTGGCGGAAGAACAAACTCCGAGGGTAAGATCATGGTGACATCGTCAAAATAACCTTGTATTTTTGCGCCAAACTCGCCGCTTTTGTCTGCTGTTTTCGTTGACCAATGCAGGTCTAAGCCTTTTGATTTATAATTATATTCGCCTGAATAATAGGCGCCTATGCCAAAAGTATTGCCGGTTTTTGCATTTTCCACGGTCCAGTCAACAGACGGGTAAAGCCTGGTGCCTCCGGTTTTTGATCCCCCAAGTTTGGCGACATAAGCGGCCGAAGCCGAAGTATGGGTATCGAACCCCATGCCTAAGGATAAGGTGTTTTTATTATCGGCCTCATTTAGCCAAACCAGATTAAGGTTAAGCCCTGTTGATAAATCCATTACATTCGAGCTATTTGTGTATGCGGGATTACCCCACATGTGGGGATTGTCGCCGGTAACAGAGGAGTGGCCGCTTTTTTGGTTATAGTAACTCGAAACGAGGTTGATTTCGTCAATCTTGAGCGCCCTTGGCCTGTAGTCGGTAGTATCGTAAGCCGGCATTGAGTTTAAACTGAATGCAGGTTTATTGCCGGCAGTATCAACCCTTGTTTGCGAGTATGCGCTTAAACGGCATAAAATGGAAAATCCAATAATGGACAGATATACTTTTTTCATGAAGAATACTAATTCTGTTAAACAGGGTAATTAATTACAGCCACAACCACCACCGGTTTTTCCGGCATTAGCGCCCGAAGCCGCTTCGCGGTACGATTGAAAATTCATTTCATTTTTTTCAACTTTCCGGTTAGTCAAAGCCATCTCAGAATCATTTAGCCGGCTTTTTTGGTACTCTTTTAAATGTACACAGGAAGTAACACTTAACACCAGCAGGAAGCAGGCTACTACCTTTACGAATCGATTGATCATTTTTTTATTTTAAGTAAGATTAATATTTTTTGAGGTATATAGTTTGTTATCATCATCTATAATAACAGCTTCGATATCTTTCATCTGGTTTATCAGGTCTAACCCTGTATTAATGCCCATAATCATTACCGGCGTCGCCATTGCATCGGCAATCTCGGCGTTGGTAGTAATAATAGTTACACTTTTAATACCCGTAACAGGCAGGCCGGTCCTCGGATTGATGGTATGTGAATATTTCTTACCATCGATCATAACAAACTTTTCATAGTTACCCGATGTAGCGACGGCCAGGTCAGAAATGGTCATATACGAGAATATTTCCTGTGCTGAATCTGGGTTAGCAATTCCAACGGTCCATTTTTTCCCGTTAGGCTGAATTCCCCATGCATTTAAGTCGCCTGATGCATTTACAACACCGCTCTCAACCCCCTGTTCTTTCATCACTTGCCGGGCGCGTTCTGCTGCATAGCCCTTTCCAATTCCGCCAAAACCAATCCGCATCCCTTCTTCCCGCAAAAAAACCGTGCATTGTTCTTCATCCAGCACTATGTTCCTGAAATTAATCAGGCGTACCATTTTTTTTGCGGTAGCCTTATCAGGCAATGAAGTCATACTTTGATCAAAATTCCACAACCTTTTATCAATTGAACCATAAGTAATATCAAATGCACCCTGGGTAACTTCTGATATCCTTATAGATCGCTGAATAAGGCTAAACGTTTCCCTGCTTACAGTTACCGGCATTATGCCAGCGTTTTTGTTAACCTGGTTTGTTTCACTATCCTCACTAAAGGTGGTAAGTAACTTTTCAATGCGTTTTATTTCATCTATCCCGGCTTCTATTTTTTCATTTGCCCACTTTTCGCTGTCCGAAACAACCGTCAGTTCAAAATGGTTTCCCATTAACTTGCAACTCCTTTTAAAAATAAGTTGTTCGGGCATATTGTTATTTGTTTTTGATGAAACAATGAATTACCTTTTTAATTTCATCTGCCAGGCTGAATGTTCCATGTTGCAACAAGTATAGCCGGAGATTCTGATTTTAAAATGAAATTTTTGCAGAGGTGGCGAAAATGAAGAAAATTAACATTTATTAACAATTTAATGACGAAATAAAGATCTACAACAGGATACCCCCCTGAAATACATTCCTCCCACCCGTTCGTGACGAATAAAAAACCTAAACGTTAAAAGGCGTTTTTTAATGTGCCGGATAAAAAATTAAATGTAAATCAATAATGCTTTTTACTGAATCCCACCCATAACACCCGCCTGTTGCAATAGTCTGGCTTGATAGCCATTGTTGATAAGGAGATTCCCTAAAGTTTAACGCTGATACCTGATAACTCTGCAGCGCTTTGAAAACGTTCGCCGGGAGCAACACCCAGGCTGGCCAGTTTAAAGCCTGAAAGCAGGCATTCAGTCGACTGAAGGATATTGATCCTTAAAAACTGCATATCCTTACATGCCACAAATATGCCGTAGCCGGTATCTGAGTGTACGATGGTGCCAGGATCAACCGGCGAAGGATTATTGATTTCTGCGGGATTGACTTCCAGAATCCGGATTATCTGCCCCCTTAATACGGTCACCGCGCCGCCAAAATTGGGGTTAGCCGCGTTCACCAGGTTCTCAATCTCTTTAGCCGATTGTGTTTCCCAGTTAATTTTTAAATCATCCAAAACAGGTTCAGGTGCGCCAAAAGAAGTGTTTTTACTTTGTTCATTGAGTGTGAAGTCATTTTTGTGCTCCAATTTTTCAATTCCCTTTGCAATAAGCCCAATGCTTTCAAGACTTAGCCGGTTTGAGATTAATCCATGATTCTCACCCTGAAAAATTGGCGTTTCCTGCTGAATTAGTATCGGGCCATTGTCATATTCATCCGTCATTTGATGGATACTTATGCCGCCGGCAGTATCACCGTTTTTTAGTTGCCAAAATAAAGGGTTGCTGCCCCGGTATGCCGGTAATAAACTAAAATGAACATTAAAAAAGCCCAGTTTGGGGATTAAAAATAATTCTTCCGGGATTTTGTAAGCGCATCCAAATACCAGCACCATATCCGGTTGTTCATCACCGAGCCAGTTTTTAAATTCTGTTAAAAGCTGGTCTTTTAAAAAACGTTTAAAAGGTAAGTTTAAGAGCGCCGCGCTATGTTCAACGTGGATATTTTCCTTATCTGTTTGACCTATGCATGCAACTGATTGAATAATTTTAGCATTGCCGAAAAAATTCATTGATGGAATAGAAAATGATGCGCCCGAAAGTAAAATTATCCTCATTGTAGTTCGCCGGTGTTTAATGGCGTAAAGTAAAAAAATAAAAGTTAAACTGGCAGTGTAAAAATATTTTCTTATGTAAATAAGATGACAGGTTTTAACAGGAATGCAGCTGTTTTTAATATTTGGCAGCCTTTCCGTCAGATGATAATCAGGCAATGTTTTGCCCCGGTATAAACGATATTTTTTTGTTGGTTTTCAAAAAAGAAACGTTTGCGCCTTAATGGGCGTCACCGTGTAAAAGTCGCCCGAAAGAGGGGCCACAATATCGATTATGCTGTAATAAGATATTTTTCTATCTCATGGTGCCCGGTAAATGTTTCCTGCAGGGTTTGTCCGGATAGCCGTCCCGGAACAATATATTTTGTTATTGCAGCGCTTTTTTGTTTGCCGTTTGTATAACAAAACGTCGTTTTGCCTGCCATTAAGCCATCCCAGGCTGCGTGGCTGACAATAACTTCCTTTTTTAGTTTATTTAACAGAATTGAAGGCCCGCTTAAAAGATTACGGTTATGACCGCTGACGATGATATCAATATATTCCGACTGCTGCGCAAGTTTTTGATTGTCTGGCTGATCTCCATCCTGCGAAAAACCCAGGTGCGAAAGGCAGACAATCAGGTCGCATTTTTCTTTTATCTTCAGCAAGGCTGCCTCATTATTCGCACAAAGGATAGCGTCATTATATTTTATACCTTTCAGTTGGTGCCCGACGCCGGTGACGCCAATTTTATATTCCCCGGAATAGACGATCAAATGTGACTTTATTAGGTTGCTTAGTTCCCCTGAAAATTCGTAATTGCAGTTAACCATCGTAAAATGCATCAGGGGAATAAGGGCAGCAAAATGAGCCTGTCCATGTGATAGTTCATTGTTGCCCGGGGTCGCGGCATGATAACCCATTTTATTCATGGCGCCTATTACCTCTTTTTGCTGCCGGAGGCTTTGACTACTGTTTAAGAAATCGCCGCCGTCTAACAAAAGTCCTGGTTTTCAAGAAGTGTTTTAATCCGGTAAAGGCCCCCGAATTTATCATACACAGGGTGAAGGTTACCATGCAAATCGTTTGTATTGTAAATTGTAACCGAATTACCGGCTGAATAAAGCGTACTGATATGTTTGCTTATGGAGGCGACAGAACTGATGGGCCTGCTAAAAGCAACAGCCCCGGCCATAAAGGAAAGTTGGTTGATAAATAACCTGCGGTCTTTTTTCATGGTTCGATGATAAGGCTATAAATGTAAATTAATTCCGGCAGAAAAAATAACTTTATTTGCAAAATAAAGGCGCTGTTTTTATGATCTTGATTTTTATTTAAATTCTTTCAGCGTGAATGATTGCTGAAACCAGGAAGAAGAAAAATTAAAAATCAGTTGTTGTTTTTCTTTTCTTTCTAACAAATATTTCTTTTAAAATAAATAAAATAATGATAAAGATAATTAAATAAGTATTGCGAAAACAAGGCAATGCCATTTATTTGAGTATAATTTTAGACTTTTTAATAAATAAATCGAAATAAAATATTTAATATTGAATAAAATTATAATAGTCAAAATATTTTAAATTCCGATCTTATGAATCCATATTTGGGAATGATAATGGCTGCCGGCTTTAATTTTGCGCCTGCAGGGTGGGCTCTCTGTAGCGGGCAGACGATGGCGATATCCACAAACACCGCTTTGTTTTCTCTTTTAGGGACTCAATTCGGGGGCAATGGTACCACGACATTTAATTTGCCCGATCTGCAGGGCCGGGTGCCTGTTGGAATGGGCAACGGTGCAGGCCTAAGCCCTTATGTTATCGGGCAGGTTGGCGGCACTGAAAGTGCCACATTGCTTTCCGGCAACATCCCCTCACATTCGCACGGTTTAGCGGTAAATAATTCGGCAGGCACCACCGGTATTCCCGGAACAACAACTTATCTTGCCGCAGGGCCTGCAACAGGTTCGGGGCCAAATGCTGCGTTTTTAAATTCTTTTACCGTCAATGCACCCAATACAACTTTAAACCCCGGATCTATCCAGGCATTTGGAAGCGGAACACCGTTTTCAATAGTTCAGCCATATCTTTGTGTGAATTATTCGGTTGCGCTGGTCGGTATTTTCCCTGCGAGGAATTAAAATTTTTATTAATCGGTGATTCTGCAATGATAAGGCCTGTAAAAATCGGTTTTTTAACACCCTACTCAGGTGTTTACCCTTTTTACGGTCAGCATTTAATGGCAGGTATTCTATTAGGGTTGTACCCCGATGGATTGCGGCATGATGAAATACAGTTTGTTCCGGTTTACACCGAAATGGGCGACCCCCAAAGCACGGTTAAGGCGGTGAACAAACTGGTGTTTTTTGACCAGGTTGATATAATTTCCGGGTTGATTAGTTATAAATCTATTCCCGATATTATCCCGGTCATCGAAACCTATAATAAACTGGCCTTTTTTTTTGATATGGGTGAGTACATTCCCTGTTTCAATCATTTAAGTCCCAACATATTTTACTCCTCTCAGCAAATATGGCAATCGCAATATGCCTTAGGTTACTGGGCACATAAGGAATTTGGCGACGCGGGTATGATGGTAATGCCTGTTTATGAGGCGGGTTATCATTTGAGCAGCGCATTTTTTAAAGGGGCCTGTGCCGCCGGTTCAAAAACAATGGGTTTGCACGTACTTCCGCGCGATCCTGCTGATATCAAACGATTTAATCTCAGCGCATTTTTTGCCGAAATTAAAAAAAGTCCACCCTCGTATGTGCATGCTGTTTTTGCCGGGAAAATGGGAAATCAATTTCTTCAGTTGTGGAAGCAGTCGGCGTTTTATAAGCAAATACCGTTAACCGTGATAGAAAATATGGTTTACGACGATATTTTAGAAAATATCCCGGACCTGGAACTCGATATATATGCGGCGTTGTCGTGGAGCCGTAGTTCCGAAAATATTCGCAATAAAGAATTTGTAAGCAAATTTGAAACAGCGGGAGGCCAGATGGCAAATATCTATGGTTTGCTCGGCTATGAAGCAGGTTTGGTTCTTAGGGAAGTTAAACAGCACATGTTAACCCACGATTGGGGCATAGTTATACGCTTGCTTCAGAAAGAATCAGTAGTAGGCCCAAGAGGTGAGCGTAATTTCTACCCTTTGTCCGGCTTTTCGTTGCCGGTTATTGATATAGTGCATGTTAAAACATCCGCAAAAAAAAAATACAAAACAGTAATCAGCACGGGCAATGGTTTGAAATTCGATTCGCCGGATTTTAAACAGATCAATGAGGAAAGTGTAAGCGGCTGGCAAAACCCGTATTTATGTATATAAAACTAAGCTTATGAAAACATTATCTAAAAAGGGGTTTTACATTGTTTTAGTTATTATTTTCTTTATCGGAAAATCTTTTACGGCGCACGCGCAGTTTGCAGCCACAAACCTCGAAACGGGTGGTTTATATACTGCTTTGGCTAAAGACAACGCTAATAACTTATATGTCACCCGGGTTAAGCCCGCTTCAGCCGGTGCAACTTATGAGGTTGAAAAATATTCAAACGGCAGCGCAACAGTTATTTATAGCGGCTTAACGCATGAAATCGGTGATTATCCATGGGGACTGACAGTAACCAGTGCCGGGAATGTTTATATTTCTACTGATTTTACGTCGGGTGGCGGTTCAATTATCGAACTTACTTATAATAGCGGTACCAAGGCTTATACGCCCTCGACATTTCAAACCGGCAGATATTTCACCGCGCTCGCGGTTGATGCGGCCGATAATTTGTATGATACAGAGTATGATGCTGTGCATTTAACTTATGCTGTTGTTAAATATGCTGCCAACAGTGCGGCAAACTCGGCCGGTACCAATTTATACGATAATTTAAAATCGGGTGCCGGATATACCTATCCGACAGGATTGGCTGTGGCAGCAAACGGAGATATCTATGTTGCTGATGCCTTTAGTAATACGCCTGCAATCACAGATGGAGGGCATGTTTATAAATTAACAGCGGCGGCCGCTTACGCAGCCACCACAGTGTCGACGGGGCAATATTCATCTGCTTTAGCGCTTGATGCTTCGGGTAACCTTTATAGTTCTGAGAATAGCGGCTCCGGTTATCAGTTGGTTAAATATACAGGCGGAACAGGTACCGGAACAGCAGTTTTCGCCCTCTTACATTCAAACGGAATTTATTATCCCTGGGGAATAGCAGTATTAAGCAGCGCTAATATTTTTTTAGCCGATGGGGACGATGGTGTCAACGGAGGTTCGGTTATTCATTTAACAACGCCTGCCGCCGTTACTATCAGTTACAGCGGTCCTCAAACCTATTACCCGGGTATGCTGATTTCGCCACTGGCGCCAGCCAGCAGCGGCGTTGCTGCACCAGCCTATAACACGTTTTCGGTTGGGCTTGGTTCCGGCTTTGTTTCACCGGTAGGTATTGCAGCAAGCGCATCGGGTAATATTTATGTAAGCCAGCTAAACAGTAGTGCACTGGTGATGCTCCCGGCCGGCGGCGGGGCGGCTGTAAGTATAGGCTCCGGGTCCGTTAGTCCTTACGGCTTAGCCGTTGACGCCGCCGGTAACGTATATGTGGCTGATTACGGCAATAGTACGGTAATGAAAATACCTGTTGGCGGTGGTGCCCCCGTCAGTATAGGCTCGGGGTTTAGCGCTCCTGTTGGTGTGGCGGTAGATGGTGCAGGTAATGTATTTGTAGCCGATTTTGGCAGCGCCGCGGTAAAAGAGATCCCTGTTGGGGGCGGGCCTGTTGTTACCATTGGCTCAGGTTTCACTGCGCCGGCAGGGGTAGCAGTTGATGGGGCTGGTAATGTATATGTAGCCGATTACGGCGGTAGTGCGGTTAAAGAAGTTCCGGTTGGTGGTGGCACCCCTGTTGTTTTGGGTTCGGGCTTCAGCACTCCATTCAGCGTGGCGGTAGATCCGGAGGGCAACGTATATGTTGCTGATTTCGGCAATAATGCGGTAAAAGAGATTCCGGCAGGTGGTGGCGCGCCCCAGGTTTTAGGTTTCGGATTTAAAAATCCAACAGGCGTAGCCGTGGACGGCGCCGGTAATTTATACATTGCTGATTATGGAAATAATGCAGTAAAAGAAATTAAACCCGCTGGCGGATATTTTATCTGGCCTTTCTTACCGGCAGGCTTAAGCCTTAATGGGAGTACCGGTATTATCAGCGGTACGCCTGCGGGGCTAAGCGCTGCGACTAACTATACGGTTACTGCATATAATGCTGCCGGCGGTGTTCCTGCTACAGTGAATATTAAAGTAATAGAAAATACCAACCTCGCGAGCTTAAAACTAAGTAGCGGAACATTAACGCCGGTTTTTGCAGCAGGAACAACGAGCTACGCAGCAAGCGTAGCAAATACCATCACAAGTATTACGGCAACCCCAACTACAGCCGATGTGCTGGCTACGGTAACGGTAAACGGCATAGAAGTGACTTCAGGCTCGGCATCAGCGGGTATTCCATTAACAGTAGGCCCAAATGTTATCAGCACTGTGGTAACTGCCCGGGATGGCGTGACGACTAAAACCTATACGGTAACAGTAAGCAGGGCGCCGTCAGCCAATGCGGCATTAAGTCATTTTACACTGACCCCGGCTACGGCTCTGACCCAGACAACACCGGGAATCCTCAGTTATACAGGGACGGTGAGCAATGCAACCGCATCGGTAACAGTAACCCCAACTACGGTTGACCCGACGGCTACAGTAAAAGTTAACGGTACGCCGGTAACTTCGGGTACGGCATCGGGGAGCATCAGTTTAAACGTAGGGACAAATACAATTACAATAGTATCGACAGCCCAGGATGGCGTGACAACGAAAACCTATACCCTTACGGTAACGAGATTGCCATCGTCAAATGCAGGTCTTGCTAACTTTACCCTGAGCAGCGGGGCCTTAAATCCGGTCTTTGCAACAGGGACATTGAGTTATACCGCTTCTGTAAGTAACGCAACCGCATCAATTACAGTAACGCCAACCACAGCTGACCCAACAGCAACGTTGAAGGTTAACGGCACAACTTTATTATCAGGGACAGCGTCTGCTAAAATTCCGTTAACGGTTGGCAATAATACCGTCACTGCAGTTGTAACAGCCCAGGATGGTGTGACAACGAAAACCTATACTGTAACGGTAATCAGGGTATCAACCAATGCGGCATTAAGCCATTTTATACTGACCCCAAGTACCGCGCTGACCCAGACAACACCGGGGCTCCTCAATTATACAGGTACGGTGAACTATGCTACCGCGTCGGTAACGGTAACCC
>JBIOHE010000078.1:0-14834 GCA_044448725.1 Sphingobacteriales bacterium
AAATAAATGTTCTAATAATAACGTGGACGATATGGCCTGTACTGCGAACTTTAAAAAACACATCAATGCAAACAATGAACCGTCGTTGTTTATCGTAAAAATAAAAGAACAGTCGAAAAGTTTATCGCAAGAATTAACGTTAAAGGACGTTTATAACGTCATAAACTCTTCTTTGGTAGTTCCTTATTATGGACATCCAAATTCTAAATTAGTCACGTTACTTTTAAATAAACACCATGTCTATTTCTTGATTGGGAAGTATGACGAACTCCATTTAATAATCGACAATATTTATTTGGAAGACGGACAGTCAGTATATAATCAGTTATATGTGGAGAACAAAAATTATTTGAAGCTAATTGGTAAAATAGTTGATAAAGATGGATTTACAAACATTCGAACTCAAGCTGATATTAAATCGGCAATAGTCGACAAAATACCATCTGGCGAAGAAATTTGGTATACTCCAAACGATGATTATTCATGGTGGAGGATAGAAAGTAAGACAAATCCAAACTTAAAAGGTTTTGTATACTTTAATCGGATATCTCAAAATAGTTCAATACAATGATACCAATCAGCAATTCCGATTTTAATCCCCCCCTGGCGCGAGAATGCCGCGCAGGGCAAAAGAGGTGGAGTTCGTGCCCCGCATGCAAGGTAGACGCAAAGCAGGATAAAGCGGCAGTACAACGCAATAATTGGCCAGATGATAAAGAAAAAATTGAACTTTAGCGGCAGTACCTACCTGTAGAATTTGGAACTGCGTCTCCCAGAGACACCGCGCTAAAACGTGCGGATATTCGGACTACAGATATCGCTATTGCAAAAAAATTGTACCCAGAAGTTTAGCGGGTCATTGACTATTTCAATTAAGCTATGTAGTCGAACCTTAAAAAGTCAATAAAGATATTGGATTGTATATTTTGTTGCTGATTTTAGTTCTGTAAAGATTTGAATAAGGCGAAAAACAAGAGCCAAAAGATTGTCTTTCCAGATATTCATCATTCTTTTGAAATTCATTGCAGCAGCAGCCAGCATCACATTGATGGTATCACCTTTGATTCCTTTGTAAAAGTTACGACTTAAGCGGTGATCTGCTTTCAAATGACCGATTTTAGGTTCAATGGCAGCCCTTGTGGAAAAGCCTTCCTTTAATTTGGTTTTACGATAGCCGGTTAGTTTACTGCTAAACTTTTTTGGGGTATGAATAAGCGTTCCAAGTACCTCTTTCCTTCCCCCGCTACCGCAAGTGATTTTTGGCTGCCGCAAGCCTCCCGGCTTGTGGCCCGGATGCAGGTAGCCCGCATACCGGGACTACGTCTCCACGAAGACAACACACTAAAACGCGCGGATATTCGGGCAGCAGTTAAACTGTTTGTTGCCAAGTTTTTTTCATTGACGGCGGAAGTGTAAACTCAACTGTGTCAGCTAAAAAATTTATTATTATTACTAAAGATCATTCTTCAAACTTCAACCGATTTTAAAAAAGCCACAAGCTTTTCTACTGCCCTTGCGCGGTGGCTTATCATGTTTTTTTCGTCCATACTCATTTCAGCAAAAGTTATATCATAACCATCAGGCTGAAAAATGGGGTCGTAACCAAAACCCCGGGCGCCGGCACGTTCATAGCGGATAAGGCCTTCAACCGTTCCTTCAAAAAAATGCTCAGCACCGTTCCAAATCAGCGAGATGACGGTACGGAAACGCGCCTTGCGGTTGGCCGATTGTCCTAATTTCTCCAATACTTTCTCCATGTTGCCTTCATGGTCGCCATGTTTGCCGGCATACCTGGCCGAAAAAACGCCCGGTTCCTTATTCAAAGCGTCCACCTCCAGGCCGCTATCATCGCCAAAACAATTCAGATGGTACTTATTATAGATATAATTGCTTTTTATCGAAGCATTTTCCCGGAAGGTTAACCCGGTTTCGGCAATATCATCAACGCAGCCAATATCATTTAGGCTTAATAATTTTAAGCCTCCGTCAATTTTAGCGGCCACCTCCTGTATTTTGTGCCTGTTATTGCTGGCAAAAACCAATTGCTGCATTACAGTTGTTTCATTTGTTCCCAAAATGCTTTTTTATTTTCATTGTTTTCCATCATCTCATCAAAACTGAAACTTAACAAGGTATCGCAAATATTTAATTTCTGCGGTTTGTTAAGCGCCAGCTGCCCTATGCCCTCTGGCAGCGCCTGCCGGCCAAGCAGCAACAGTTTTTGCGGTTTAAAAAAATCCGTCAATTGCTGAATGGTAGCACCCGTGTATTTTGCAATATTAAAGATGGCGATATCATCCAGACTATAACCCAAACGTTTTATGATGCTTTCCAATGCTATAAAATGTTTGTCGTCAATAGTTGCCTGTTCAGGATAATACCCGATAACAAGGAAGTTCTTTTTGTTGCCCCCCATGAAATTAAAATTATCCGGCTGCTTTTGCTCAAGCGGCGGGGGGGGCGGAATAGGAGCGGACAGGGTTTTGTCTTTATCAAGCAGATAAATACCTTCATTCATTATCAAACCAAACGCAATGGGGTTTTCAACTTTCATATATAAATTGTATGCCTCCCGGAAGGAAGAGCGGTATTTAACAAATTTTAACCAAAAGTACTTAAACAGTTTGAAGCATTATCGGCATATTCGCACAATTATAGCCGGTATAAATTAAATCGGGCAATTTATGCGGCTTTAATTCATAAATTTTAACGAAATTCGTGACTTTTAACCCCGATGTTTCGGGATAGCGTAATTAACACATACAATGTACATGAGAAAGTTTGGGACAGCCATTTTAAGTATTATTTTGTTTATATCTGTAGTAAAGGCACAAACGCGTACCCATACACTGGATAAAATTGCCGGGGTGGTAGGCAGCAGCATCATACTGCAATCGGATATTGAATTAAAATATGCATCGTACCTTGCGCAGGGCAATCAGCCAAACCCGGATATCAAATGCCAGATACTACAGAGTTTGCTGACGCAGAAATTATTGGCGGCACAGGCAATTATTGATAGTATTGATGTGAAAGATGATGAGGTTGACGCCGATGTTGACCGCCGTATGCGGGGAATGATACAAAGGGCAGGCGGGGAAGACAAGCTTGAGCAGTTTTTAGGCCGGTCGGTTATACAATACAAAGACGAGATTCGCCCGGATCTGAAGGAAGAACTGGTGGCCCAGAAAATGCAGCAAAAAATCACAACAAACGTAAATACAACTCCCGAAGACGTTAAAAAGTTTTTTAACAAAATACCAAAGGATAGCTTACCTACTTTTAATAAAGAAGTAGAAGTTGGCGAAATTGTATTTAACCCCAAACTTAACGGCACCGAGAAGGCAGCCTATAAGCAAAAAGCAGAAGATTTGCTGAAACGGGTTAAAGGCGGTGAAGATTTTGGTGCATTGGCCCGTCTTTACTCACAGGACCCGGGTTCGGCTCCTCAAGGCGGCGATCTTGGTTTTAATGACCGGAGTACATTTGTGAAAGAATTTTCGGCATGGGCCTTTAAGTTAAAAGCGGGTGAATATTCCCCGGTTTTTGAAACGGATTTTGGCTTTCACTTTTTGCAGGTAATTGAACGACGCGGTGAGCAGGTGCATGTACGCCATATTTTAATTGCACCGGTAACTACTGCCGGCAGTTTAGACAGGGCGAAAGCAAAAGCTGACAGCGTTTATGACCTGCTGATAACTAACATGATAAACAGCAAGAGGATAGACTTTTCTACTGCTGCTGCCTATTACTCTGACAATAAAGACACCAAATATAACGGCGGGATGCTTTTAAACGCTGATAATGTAGAAACCCGAACTACCCATATTCCTACTGACCGGCTCGACCCGCAGGTGGCGCTTACTACAGATACCATGAAGGTAGGCAGCATCTCTAAGCCCCAACTATTTACCGGGCAGGACGGGAAAAAGAGCTATAAGATTTTGTATCTGAAATCCACTGCCAGTCCGCACAAGGCTAACCTGGAGCAGGACTATCCTAAAATAAAAGAATACGCCACTAATGATAAGATCAACCGTACGATAAGCGAGTGGTTCCAGAAAAAAAGGAAGAAAACTTATATCAAAATTGACCCTCAGTATCAATCGTGCCCTACATTGAAAGGATGGTCGACACCTGAAACTACTGCAGAAGTTAAACCTTAAAATATGCAACACAGCACGGACGTGGAAGCCGCTGATGCTTTGAGGAAGGCTTATCAGCAAATAACCGCAGAAATTGGTAAAGTTATTATCGGCCAGGAAGAGGTGGTTAAATTCGTGCTGATCTCTATTTTTAGCAATGGACATTGTTTGCTGGTGGGCGTTCCGGGGTTAGCAAAAACCTTGCTGGTACAAACCGTGGCGCAGGTGCTCGATCTCGATTTTAAGCGCATACAGTTTACCCCCGACCTGATGCCATCCGATATTATAGGCTCCGAAATATTGGGCGAGGACCGAAACTTTAAATTTATTCATGGTCCGGTTTTTGCAAATATCATCCTTGCCGATGAAATTAACCGCACACCGCCAAAAACACAGGCCGCCCTGTTGGAAGCCATGCAGGAAAAAGCGGTTACAGCAGCGGGTATTACCCATAAGCTTGCACAACCATTTTTTGTTTTAGCTACCCAAAACCCGATTGAGCAGGAGGGTACCTACCCTTTACCCGAAGCACAGCTTGATCGTTTTATGTTTAATGTAGCTTTAAATTACCCGAGTTTTAAAGAAGAATTACAGGTAGTTAAAAATACCACGAGCAGCAAGCACCCGGAAGTTAACAAGCTTTTAAATGCCGAACAGATCATCTATTTTCAGCACCTGGTAAGGAATATTCCGGTTGCTGATAATGTGCTCGAATACGCAGTGAAACTGGTGGCAAAAACCCGTCCGGGCGGCGAACATGCAGCGCCGCAGGTGAAACGCCTGCTTAACTGGGGCGCCGGTCCCCGCGCATCGCAATTCCTGGTATTGGGCGCTAAATGCCATGCCGTTATCAACGGAAAATACTCCCCCGATATTGAAGATGTTCAGGCAATAGCCAAACCCATATTAAGGCACCGCCTTGTCCGCAGCTACCATGCCGAAGCCGAAGGATTATCAACAGATGACATTATTGAACAGCTGTTTTAAGTCCTAAGTCACTGCTTTAGTCCTGATTTTATAGCTCTGAAAGAGCATAATACCTTAACACAGGGCGAAGCCCTGTGACGAAGATAAAAACTTTTCATAGCCCTGTATTCTATGTTTCTCCTATCAGATTGCCGGTGCGCAGGATTGAAGGAGCGTAACCTTTAAGGCTCTTCTGTACCTATTCGGGTGAATGGGGCGCTCCCCCATCTCCTTAGCCAGCGCTGCATTCTCAACGCCAGTAAGAAAAAACATGCACGCCATCCGGCGAAAAAGGTTTATCAACTTTCAAATAGTTGACAAATCTAAGTTGGTTTAAAATAGCAACAGACACAGATAATAATGAGTTTTAATCAGCAAATAATTAAACTTCAACTTGTCTCCTCCATCAGCCGTTCGCCCAGGGAAATCGCGTTTAAAATCAAACCATCGGGAGGAGGCTCCACTGGAGCCTCAATTTGTAATTTTTATTTTTCTATAAACACGGGACTCCGCTGGAGTCTGATAGACACGTTATTTTTAGTTCCGGAGGAACGGCCTGTTTATAGAAAAATTCAATTTGTTTTAAAGGCTCCGCAGGTGCCTCCTTTTTAAAAGCGATTGCCCTGGCCGTTCGCCAAAAACATTTCTATATTTCAAATATCCTTGTTATTTTACAGGCAGCAATTATTTTGCATGAAAAAAGCCATAGCTGCCTTTATTGCTGTTACCATTATCCCTTTTTTATCAATTGGCCAAACCACTGATAAAACCGCTGATGAGGCTTTTGTGATTACCCGGATGGTTAATAAATTTCATGTAGTGCCAAGGGCGGTAAACAATAGCTTTGGCGCCGATGTATTTGCGGGGATGCTGAAAGCAACTGATGCTGAAAGAATATTTTTCACACGGGATGATACAGGTCGTCTCAGCGCATACCGGAACGCCATTGCTGATGAAATAAAACAACGCAAAACCGCTTATTTAAACCTTTTTATTAATATTTACCGGCAGCGCCTGAAACAGGCTGATTCACTGATTGATGTAATTGATAAAAAACCATTTAATTTTTACGCCGCCGAAAAACTCACCGTTGCCGAAGATACGCTGTACCCTGTTTCGCTTGCCGCAATGCAGGTGAAGTTGTATAAAAAACTGAAAGCGGAGGCGATTGATGAACTTATTGTTGATTTGCCCGCCGGTTTCAGATTGTTAGCCCCCGCAAAACAAAAAAAATATACCGACAGCGCAGTAATGACGCTGCAAAAAAAAGTTACAACATCTTTAAAACGAAAAATCAATACTATTTTACAAAACCCTTATGGTATAGCGCAATATACCGGCAATATTTATTGCCAGACCATCGCTTCCTGCTTCGACCCGCATACGGAGTTTTTTCCGCCCGAAGAAAAAGAAAACTTTGAAAGCAAGCTGGGAAAACAGCCTTTTCAATTTGGGTTCAGGATAAAGCCCGGTAAAAGCGAAGGCGTATTTATTGAAAACCTGGAAGCCGGGAGCCCTGCATTTAAAAGCGGTAAACTAAACCAGGGCGATAAGTTTATGAGTTTGCAATGGGAAGGCCGCCAGGCAGTTGATGTTTCCGATATTCCGGTTAATGAATTTGTTGAGCTGCTGGAGCAGAGTAACCATAAAACTGTATTGTTCACCGTGAAGAAAACCGATGGCTCAATGGTTCAGGTTTCACTGCAAAAGGAACAGGCGACCGGCGCTGACGATGATGACAGGGTAAAGAGCTTTATTTTAAAAGGGGATAATACCATAGGTTATATTTACCTGCCTGCCTTTTATGAAGACTGGGAAACAAGCAACGATGGCCTGAATGGTTGTGCCAACGATGTGGGCCGTGAAATTATAAAACTCAAGAAAGAAAACATCAGCGGGCTTATCCTTGATCTTCGTTATAATGGCGGCGGTTCGGTAAGGGAGGCAACCGGCCTGGCCGGTATTTTTATTGATGCGGGCCCTGTTGCACAGGTTAAAAGCCGGGATGCAAAAGTAATTACCATTAATGATACAGACCGTGGCACCGTGTTCGACGGGCCGCTGGTAATATTGGTTAACGGCTATAGCGCCTCGGCCTCGGAACTGGTGGCTGGTACTTTGCAGGATTATAACAGGGCCGTTATTATCGGGTCGCCAACCTATGGCAAGGCTACTATGCAGGTAGTTTTGCCTATGGATACAACCGTTACCCGCGAAAATTTCGCCCAAAAAACAACGGAAAATTATTTAAAAATAACCATAAGCAAGCTGTACAGGGTAACCGGAGCCACTGCACAAATGACCGGCGTGCAGCCGGATATTGTTTTGCCCGAATTATTGGACGCCTACATAACAAAAGAAGCGGATGAACCGCTCGCTTTGCGCCCAACCGTTATCGCCGCCAATAAATATTATATGCCTTATCCTCCCTTGCCGGTAAAATCTTTAGTTTCGGGCGTTCAAACAGAAATTGATACCGGTAAATATTTTAACGCCGTTAAAAAGTTTATCGCTTACACAAAACAGCAAAAAGCGGCCGCTGATATTTCGCTGAATTTAAAAGACGCGCTCGCCGGTATTGACAATGGAAAAATGGATGCTGACAGTACGCTGGTTTCGGGCATCGTATCAAAAAAATTTATCGTAAAAAACAACGCTTATGAAATTGCCCGGCTACAGGCTGACAGCAACCTTAAAGAGCTGAACGAAGAATTCAGCCGCAAAGTAGCTGCGGATGCTGATATAAACATAGCATTTGACGTGCTTAATAAGTTAAAAAAACAATAAATTTATATTTCAGAACAAAAAACCACAACAATGAAGCATTTATTTACCTACTCCTTTGTATTGTTATTGATACTATGCGCTACTGTGAAAACCGTAAAAGCGCAGGACCCGGAAGCCGATCCGGGTACCTATATGAGTGCTATAGGCAGCGCCGAAACACTGATGAACAAGGCTTATATGGCCTACGTCAGCGCCGCAGCGCACAGCAGCCGCAAACGTAAAATAGAAAAAATGCGGGGCAACGCGGTAGATAATATTGTGACATGCCAAAACACCATAACTAATCTTCCCGCTTATAAAGGCGACAATTCCCTAAGGCAAAGCAGCCTTAAATATGTTGACCTGTGCTATAAAATATTTAACGATGATTACGCGCATATTGTGGATATGGAAGATATTAAAGAACGCAGTTATGATGAAATGCAAGCCTATCTTTTATTGGAGGAAGCCACTAACGACTCACTGAAAGTTGGCAACGAAAGAGCGGAAAAGGCCGAGATCAGTTTTGCAGCAAAGTATAATGTAAAACTGATTTCGGAAGAAACAGAGCTTGGCAACAAGATGGAGGCAACAGGCAGGGTAGCCAAATACCATGATAAGGTTTATCTTTTGTTTTATAAATGCAGCTGGGAAGATAACCAGCTTACCGAAGCAGTTAACCAAAAAAATGTAACCAAAATTGAACAGGTGCGGAGCGCACTTGATAAATACTGCAAAGAGGGGCTTGCTGTGCTTGATACGTTGCGGGCATTTGAAAATGATGCATCACTTACCGACGCCTGCAAACAAGCGCTTTCTTTTTATAAAACAGAGGCCGAAACGCAAATACCGGTGGCAACCGACTATTTTTTGAAGGAGGAAAATTTCGAAAAACTTAAAACTGCTATGGATGCAAAGAGCGATAGCCAAAAGACCCAACAGGATGTGGATACCTATAATAAAGCCGTAGATGATATGAATACCCTGGTAAACACCTATAACCAAACAAACAGTGAATTAAACAATGGCCGCAACGATGTTAACAATAACTGGAATAATACCGAAAAGCAATTTTTGGATGCGCATACGCCTTATTACAAATAATTGCGGAGTGCCTCTCTTTATTTTTAAGGTGTTTATTTTAGTTTTTTTATTGCCGGGTTCCCGATAAGGGATTTTAACTGGCTTATGGCAATCTGGTTTAATTTTAAAAGCCGCTCGTTTTGGGGCAGCGCCATGCGTATAAATTCGGCATTCATGCTTTCTATATTGGCCAGTACCAGCAATTGCTCAATAGTGGCCTGGTCGCGTACGTTACCTTCCTGGTTTGGGTTTTCATCGCGCCATTGTTTGGCAGTTTTATTGAATAAGGCAACGTTCAGCACATCTGCTTCGCTGGCGTACACAAAATTTGCCTGGCTTTTATCCAGTTCTTTAGGAATCAGGTTTTCCTTAATGGCATCGGTGTGGATTTGGTAATTTACTTTAGCAAGGGTGCGCTGCAGGTTCCAATTTAATTTGAGACGGTCATTCTCATCTTCTTTCAGACGCTGAAACTCCTTGATGATGTACAGCTTAAACTCGATAGAAATCCAGGAAGCAAATTCAAAAGCGATGTCTTTATGGGCAAAAGTTCCGCCATATCTTCCAGATTTTGAAGTAATACCTATAGCATTTGTATTTTCGATCCATTTTTTGGGCGTCATTACAAAACTATTTAGTCCTGCCTGCTTTTTAAACCCCTCGAATTCGAGGGGTTTAAAACCAGGATTGTACATTAACTCCCAAAAACCTAACAGTTCAATTGTATTTCTATTTCGCAACCAATTCTGAATGATAGAATCGGTATTGGCGCTATCTTTATGTCGGGCAATATCTGTAATCGAAACATAGTCCTCATTCCCTTGCGAGAAAAGCCCAATCTCAGTACCTTTTACATTTATCGTTTTATTCTTCGCCATTATTGTGCTTTTAAGATACTTGTCTTTTAAAGGTTACGAATTCGACACCTTTAAAATCATATTGCGCTGTTTCACCATTTGTCATAATATGTAACTAAGATTATAGCCTGTTAAATTATAACATAAAATCCATTTTAATGCATAGCGGCATAACATTCCTGCATCAAATAACATGCGGGATTGTTGAAAACAAAAAAACCGGTATCCATTTAAGAATACCGGTTTTTACAGCTCAACTAATTTATATAATAAGGTGGCTTGCTTATCTTATTTTTAATTTAACTGATAATTGACATTTTGTTCGGCAATCTGCGTTAGCAGGGCGTCCGCTGCCCTGTCCTCGGCCAGTGTTTGTTTTAAAACTTCTGCCGCGTTATTATACCCGATTGTTTTAGCCAGGCTGGCCAATCCGCTGTATGTGGCTATTTTATAGTGTTCGGCTTTCTGGCCTGCAAATATAAGGCCTGTATCTCTTTGCGCGGTGCCTTTAGGGGTTTCGTCAATAAGGTCTTCACCTTCGCCCACAATGCCGGCCATAGCATCGCTTTTGCCGGCATCGATTTTTTCGTGAACCATACCAAACACCTGTTCCAGGCGTTCAACATGATTTTGCGTTTGCCGGCGGTGCTGGCCAAAGGCATCCTTCAGCTCGGGTGTTGTGGCTGCTTCCTGCAGCTTAGGCAGTGTTTTAAATAATTCTTTTTCAGCCCAATAAATATCCTTTAACTGGTGAACAAAAAACTCCTTGAGCTTTAAATTTGTTGCTTTCATTGTTTGTGTTTCCATTGTTGTTTGGTTTTTAAAAGTTTATATAAAAATTTATAGTACTGCGTATTCGGGGCATATAACGAAACAGGATATATGCGTTTAACACCCGGATCACCCGGATTATTTAAAAAGAACCCCAATAAACATAAGGGCTGAAATGCCTTTAGGTTTACAAATAAAAATATCTTGTTGTAACTTATAGTTAATATCTGTCATGCTGTTTTTTGAGCTGTTTAAATTCTTTTGGCAGCTTTTATACCATCTAAGACGTTATAATTTGAGAGTTATTGCCTGCCGTTTTTATAAAACGAATGAATTAACGGGAGTAAAAGGGACTCGGAAGTTTTAACTTGTTAATTTTTAGTTAAATAAAGAAATGATATTTTTTTTAAAAAAATTATTTAATTTGATCCATACTTCCCGTCCGAAGTGAAGCTGGCGCTTCGCCGATGGCACATGAGACGCCCATGATAGCGTCGGGGGGCAGTGGTGACAGAAATATAAATAAACAATTGGTTTATACTGCCTATGTACCTAAAACCATTGTCTCCAGCGCATCAATCCACATCGGCGAATCGTTCAGGCTTTCTACCAGCTGGATATGTTCGCCGCCCAGGGCTTTAAATTCTGCGCCGTATTCTTCGGTTACTTCGTAAACGGTTTCCAGGCAATCGGCCACAAAGGCCGGACAAAATACCAGCAGCCGTTTTTTGCCTTCATTAGCCAGTTTGGCTACAATTTCGCTGGTGTATGGTTTTACCCAGGGGTCTTTCCCAAGGCGCGATTGAAAACAAATGGTATATTTTTCTTTGGGGATATTTAATTTTTCAGCAATCAGCCGGGCGGTGTGGTGCGATTGTGCCGAATAGCAAAGCTTATTGGTATCGTTAAGGGTATTGCAGCAGCCATCAACCTTTAAACAGTAATTGCCGGTATGGTCGCATTTGATCAGTTGCCGTTGCGGCAGGCCATGAAAGCTGAAAAGGATATGATCGTAAGTATCGGGTTTGTATTTTTCAGCGTTAGCCGCGAAGGTTGCTATCATCAACTCATTGTCGTGAAATGAATTTACAAACGAAATAGCGGGTATGGTTTGCCAACCCTTCACCAAATCCATTATCTTTTCGTGAACCGAGCCTGTGCTTGCCGATGCATATTGCGGAAACAGGGGGATCACTTGTATGCTATCCACTAACGAAGCTTTTAACCTGTCAAGCGCCGATTCAATAGAGGGGCTTTGGTAGCGCATAGCCAGTTCAACCTGGTATTCATCGCCTAACCGCTGCTGAAGTAAAAGATGCTGTAGTTTGCTGTAGTGCAGCAGGGGCGATCCGGTTTCATCGCTCCATATTTTCTTATATAATTTAGCCGATTTAGGGCTCCTGAAAGGAACAATTATGCCCTTCACCAAAAAGGTGCGCAATACCGGGTTTACATCAATCACCCGCGGGTCCATTAAAAATTCATCAAGGTACTTGCGTACATCTTTGGTCTCGGGGCTGTCAGGCGTACCCAGGTTAACCAGTAAAATTCCTTTTTTCGACATAGTTTTTGCTGCGCAAAAATAGCATAAAATGGTGAGTGGTGAATAGGGAGTGGTGAATTGTGAGTGTTTGTTGACTTTTCATTGTGAACGGAGGCATTTAGCGCTTGCCCTGCCATTCACCTTTCACTACTCACCACTCACAAACTAAAACTTTTCCAGTTCCGTCTTAACTTCCTGCATCAGCCACATGGGGGTAGAGGTTGCGCCGGCTATGCCAACTTTGTCGCCGGGGGCAAACATGGTATTTTTGAGTTCGGAAGCTGATGAAATGAAATAGGTATTGGGGTTATGTTTCCGGCAAACTTCAAATAAAACCTTGCCGTTTGATGATTTACGCCCCGAAACAAACACTACCTTATCAAATTTGCAGACAAACTTAGGTAAATCCTGATCGCGGTTCGAAACCTGGCGGCAAATCGTATCATTGGCTTTAAGGGCGTAACCGCGTTCTAAAAGCTGGTCTTTTACCTGATAAAACTTTTCCATGCTTTTGGTGGTCTGGCTATAGAGGGTAATATTATGCGGCAATTCAACATTATCCAACTCAGCGATATCCTGGAAAACCAGGGCCTCGTTATTTGTTTGACCCTGCAGTCCCACTACTTCCGCATGGCCGTGTTTTCCGAAGATCAAGATCTTTTCATCCGCGTCGAATGATGTTTTTATCCGGTTTTGCAGTTTAAGTACTACCGGACACGAGGCATCAATCAGGGTAATATTGTTTTCCAGAGCTATACGGTAGGTGTCGGGTGCTTCCCCGTGGGCGCGGATCAGCACTTTTTCGTTCGACAGGTTTTTCAGATCGGCATGTTCAATAATCTTTAAGCCTTTCGCTTTAAGGCGCTCTACCTCTTCATCATTATGCACAATATCGCCCAGGCAATAAAGGTAGCCGTCTTCAGCCAATATCTCTTCGGCCATGTCAATGGCATACACCACGCCAAAGCAAAAGCCCGAATCCTGGTCGATAGTAACTTTTAACTGATAGTCTCCCATTGCGCTGCAAAATTACACGATTTTCATGATTTTAAGAATTTTCAGGATGATACAGGTTAAATAGAGCCATTTACATTGAATTTAATCCCCATGCGTCAACTCTTTTATTTTATATAATAGCAGTCATTAAATTTTAACGCAAAGATGCGGAGAACTCGCAGAGGCCGCGGAGCCTGTCTGTTTTCCTCTCCAATCTCAAGAATTGCATCTTATTTCTGTGTTCTCAGTGACTTCCTGGTGTCCTCCGTGTTAAAAAAATCTACGAAACATCAGGGCTTTATTTTAGACTAATCTACTGCACTTACCTCAAACCCGTCGCCCCTTCCAAATAGTCGTTTTGGTGAGGTATTTTTGTATCGACAAAAAAGCGATGATCACCAGGTTTGCCATTTGTAAAGGGTGTAGTATAACATTGTAAAATACATTTTGCCCGGCAGATAAGGAGATCATAATGCGGGTAAGGATGATCAGGCCTGCCATAAAAAACATAAGCTGAAAGCTCAGGGTCATAATTACCAGCATTGGTCCGGCTATCAGCAGTAAAATGTAAACCAGTAAGCCAATGATGTTGTAGTTGAACGCGGCGAGGGCATTTTTGCTGAACCCGCTGACCGCGTCGGTGTAACTTTTATACATCCGGCAGCTGACCATTCCGTTTGCAAGTAAAACCTCCCCGTTATAGCCCGCCAGTTTTATTTGCCGCATAATAGCGGCATCCTCTACAATTTGGTCCCCGACCAGTTTGTGCCAGTGGTTTTCCCTGTAAACAGCGGCGTCGAACAGCATAAACTGCCCGCAGGCGGTGGCGAAGGCGGCATTTTTTGTAAGGAATACCAGCCGTAACGGCAACAAATTCAGCAACAGGTAATGCAATAGCGGCACGGTTGTTTTTTCTCCGATGGTAAGCATCATCTGGTCGGCAAACAAGCTTAATAAACCCAGTTTATACAAGTGCATGCGATGAACCGCGCTGTTAATAAGGCCGTTGCTTATGTTTTCATCAGCATCTAAAAATAAAAAAAACGTCCCGTTTGCTTTTTTTGCCAATTGGTGGCAGGCATGGTTTTTACCAACCCAGCCTTCGGGCAGTTTACCCCCCTTTATTACTGCGAAGCGGGGATGTTTTTGTGCAAATGCCGAACATACTGCATAAGTACCGTCCGATGAATCATCATCATAAATTATTACCTCGTAGTTTTTATAATCCTGCTGATAAATTGATGTGAGCAGCGTCAGTATATTATTTTCTTCATTACGCGCCGGTATCAGTATGGACACCAGGTCATCATAGGCCCTGTTTACCCTTGTGAGTTTTGGGTTGGATATAAAATTAAAAACAGTTACCGAAAAGCGCAGTATGATGAAAAACAGGGTTATGGAAATGGCGATGATCAATTTATATTTTATTAAGGAGTCAACGGGTTATCAATATTTTCAAAGATATAATTACGGTCACCATTTTTTAAATAAATAAACATACGCTGGTTTGACTTAAAGCACAGGGGGCCGCTTTTTTATGGGAAAGTAAAAATACGCGAAAGTATTGCGGGTTTTACGTCCAAAAACCGGGTTAAATCACTCCCTCAAATCCCGTAAATACCCTGATTATCTTGTTTTATGAATTTTTCACTTTTGGATCGTAAAGAGTGAGACAATTAGTGCTTTTTAATATTAACGGAATTCTAC
>JBIOHE010000079.1:0-14782 GCA_044448725.1 Sphingobacteriales bacterium
ATGTCATATAAAAACAGTCAATAAAAAAGCACAATAACGCTAAAAATATTAGCTTTGTGCTGGCCTTCGAGATGACAGTGACAATTAAATATCATAGAATCACAAAACAATGACAGATTTTGAGATTATAGACCATAAAGGTAGAAAATTTATCGTGCGGCCAATGGCCATAGAAAGAGGTTTTAATTTATTTGATAATATGGGCTATCGGCATGAAGTTGGTCTTAAACTGCCTGCAAATACATGGATAAAATTGGGTGGTGATAAACGTGTAACTCCATTTGAATACGATGTACAAGAAATAGGAAGGCTTATTGAGAATCACTATAAAAATTAGAATATATACGTGTCCTATAGAACACTTAATAGTCTTTTAATAGCCCCTCTTTGTGTATGAAATAATAATTGAATTTGCTATTGTTTCACCATACATTGGAAAATCTTGATTAGCCCATAAATATTTCATGGAGTTTAAGTTATAAATACAAATAGGCTCTTGATTGCTTGTAATGGCCTTTTCTTTAGCTTTAGTTGCTTCATCATAATTTGTATAAGCCCCGTGTGAATTATAGCCTGGTTTGAGCTCGATTATAAGTAAAAATGGTTTTTGAAACACCATATCTATAAAATTATTACAAAAATCTAAAGGGAAACTCATTGAAGTCCTAAAAAACTTTTTAATTCTTCTTTTTTAACACGGGTAACTTTGCCCTCCTTAACTTGTTGTTCGCTTTTTTTGATTTTAGCCACAAATTCAGGGTTATATGGGCTTTCTTCTTCAGTTCTGAAACTAATATCCAAAGCCTTTAAAACGGCTTTAATTGCCTGTAGTTGTTTTCTGTTTTTCGGTTCAACAATCAATGCTTCCATAAATCAAAATTACAAAAATTTATTTCTATTATTTAACCGATATAACCCTTCTAACTGATCGGGCTAACCATTCACCTGATCAACCCAATCAACCACTCACCAATTTACTTCACCACCTCAACCCATTCCCCCTTCAACAAAGCCGAAATCGAATTATTATACATCGCTTCGCAATACGTTGCCGGTAAGTAGTATTTTCCGGCATAAGCGGCATTCAGCATTACATAATAGGTTACTTCCTTGCCTTCGGGCAGGCTGAAATAGGTATAAACCCTGTCATCTTTTATATCCAGGTAATCCGATTCGGAGGATGGGAATGCTTCCACATTGCCGATCATCCTTGTGTTCAGGATCTCCCAGCCGGAAGGAAAGATCTGCGTAAGCGCCATGTTATCATATCGCCCGCGTTTGCCGGGATTTTTTATGTTTACCTGTGCTACAAAATCTGTCCCCTGTTTCAGGCTTGCCGGATCGATTTCTTTCCCGCCAAGGGTAAAATAGCCGACACGCATTTGCAATACGTCCGGATTTATATTCGACTGTACATCCTGACCAGATGATGGCTGCCCCTGTTGTATCAATCTGACATACAATTTATTAAGCCCATTGTTTTTCAGTACTACTTTGCCACCATTTGCAGCAATATCCGTTTGCCACAAATAAGAAGCTGAATTAACGGCAGATTTTGCTGCGCCTGCCTGGTAGTTAAATAGGAGTTTGGCTGAGGTTTTATTTTTCCCGCAATATTCGGCAATAGCAATCAGCGAATAGGCGGTGGTTTGCGTACTGTACCAGTCATCCTGCGATAAGCGGGCGGCAACGATGCGTAATTGTCCTGCTGCCTGTTGCTGCCGGCCAAGCAGCGTAAGGGTTTCCAGTATCATGGCCTCATCCCGCAAGTCAGAGCCATAAGTGCCATACATGGAATAATATGGTTTAATGATCAACGGTAAACCTCCTATCATTTGCTGGCCAATTTCGGGCTGCCCTGCCAGTTTATAGGCCGCAGCAAGGCGCCAGCGTGCTTCAACGCTCAGGTATTTGAATTCCCTTAAACGGTTCATGGCCCCAAGTTCAGGTGCCCGTGCCAGCGCCAATAGGTACAGCCGGTAAGCCTGGTTTAAATCAGCGCCGTAAAAGCTCCTTGAATCTGGCGACCAGGTAACTGCCTTTTGTTTTTCGTAGTTTTTCCATTGTTCTATAAAACCAAGCGGCAGGCTATAACCTTTTGCCTGTGCAGCCAGCATAAAATGCCCGGCATAATTGGTTCCCCATTCGTCTGCCGTGCCGCCACCCGGCCAGTAGGACAAGCCGCCGCCATTTACCTGGAAGCCGTTTAACCTATTGATGGTTAACTTAATATTACGCTCAGTTTCCGCTTTCTGTCTTGGTGTAAGGTCAAGCAGCTGATCTAAATACAATTGCGGGAATGCCGAAGACGTTGTTTGCTCAACACAGCCGTAAGGATATTCGATTAAATAATTTAAACGTTTGCTGAGGTTTAACGGTGGGATAGAAGCTACCGCAAGCGTAGCCTTATTTGTTCCGCTGATACCGACAGGCGAATAAGCTGTGCTCCATGTTTCACCGGGCATCAGCTCTTTTTCCAGTATTTTTGTGACAGGAGGGTTGGGGTTGCGTACATTCATCTCCACATCAAAGGATGATGTTTCTTTGCCGCTTCTCGCTATGATCCTCACTTTACCAACACCCACAAAATCCTTCACATCAAGGTCAAACGTCACCAGCTGATCGCCGGTTTTGCTAAAAGTAACCGTTTTTTGGTTATTACCCGAAAGGTTGCTGAACATGTTTGACTGTACCTGCACATTCACCGTTTTGATGTTGTTCTCCATCGCAAAAACAGTAACTGGCAAGGATATCTTTTCGGACGGGCCTAAAACACGCGGCAAAGTCGCCAGTATCATCAATGGCTTTTTAACCGCCACATACTTATCGGCGAAACCGTAAGCGCCATCATGCCCGGCAATCACCATTACTTTTACCGAACCAATGTACTGTGGCAGGGTAAAGTTCTGGGTTTGTTTATCGCCGCTGCCCAGGTGGAAAGGCCCTAAGAACTTCACCACGGGTTTAAAACGATTTACCGATACGTTATGATTGGTGCCGGCGGTACCGTCGCCGCCGATACTTAAAATGCGCTCTAAGCCGCCGCCATAAGCACCTATTACATAGTCAAATAAGTCCCAGGTTTTTACACCGAGCGCTTCGCGGGCATAAAATGTTTGATGCGGGTCGGGGGTTTTATAATTTGTGATATCCAGCAGCCCTTCATCCACAATGGCAATGGTATAGGTCATTTCCTTGCCGGACGCCTCGGATACAGTAACAGATGACGGCGTTTCCGGCCTGATCTTATCCGGCATACTGATCACCGGCTTCAGGATAGTTTCCGGGTCGTCCACATTTAATGGTATCGCACCATACATCCTGATCGGCAAATCATTTACCGTTTGCGAATGCCGCTGCAGCAGGGTCACATTCACAAAAATATTCGGAGCCATGCCCTGTTCAATTTTAAAGGTATAGCGCGTTTGCCCTTTTCTGGTATCTATCCAGGTTGTTTTTAAAATCTTGCTGCCATTCTCAAAACTGATCAATGCCCGCCCGTCCGACATGGTTGGGATGGTCAGCGTAGCGTCTTCGCCAACTTTATAATTGGTTTTGTCGGAGGTAAATGAGAGCATTGCTGCTTCCGTCGGATTACTTTGTTGCAGGCGTTCCGACCAGTTTGGCCAATCCACATACGTTATTTTACCGGTGGAATGGCCAGTTACATCGTCTTTTACCCTGATGAGGTAACGCCCCCAATCAGCCTGTTTTATGTGCAGGTTCCATGTGCCATGACCGTTCACCAGTCGTACAGATTCGGTTTTTATGAGTTTATTGTACTTGTCCTGGGTGAAATTACTCAGTTCGTTCCCGGTTTCATCCCACCACCAGCGCCATTGGATCTTATAAAGCTCCACGTCAACATTCCGGGAGCCTTCGATGGCATGCCCTTTGGTATCCACATCGGCAATCTCAATTTCATTGTCTTTATCGGTAAACAGCATCCCGGAAAGGTCGCTTCCCTTTGGTGTTTTTATCCCCACGTAGCCGGGATAAACATTATAAGGCATACTCATGGACTGGATACTGAAATTACCACCCGGTTCAAATACTTTTACCAAAAAATTCGCTTTCAGCTGGCCCGGCGCCTGTTTCTCGACATTGATATTGGTGTTTACTGATGCTTTTCCATCAGCGTCAAGCCTGCCATCGAATATTGTTGAGGTTTGTGTAGTGAAGGCAAGGGTAGGGTCGTCAAAAACAAAACCTTCATAATTTTTAAAGGCGGTAGTTTGCGGCGATAAAAAGGCGTCAACTTTAGCTTTCAGGTTCTGTGCCGTGCCGCCAAAAAGCCATTGTGCAGTCAATATTCCGTTTACATCGCCGCCTTTGGTCAGTTCTGTAGCCCCGCCAAAGTTTAAACCTATCTTTAAGCGGTTTGGCATAATGGTTTCTATCTTCACACCTTTCTGGAACGAAGCGCCGCCTACCTTCACTTTAGCCGACCAGTTACCGGTAGGCGAAGAGGTTTCAGTAGCTGTATGGAAGCTATAGAATCCGTCGACCGATTGGGTTTCGGTGATCCGGCGGTATAGTTTGCCGTTAGGGTCAAACAGTTCAAATTCAACAGGGTGATCAGGCGGCAGGGTTTTTAGTTTATCTTCCAGGATAAACGACATGTAGATGGAATCTCCCGGTCGCCAAACGCCGCGTTCGCCATAAATAAAGCCTTTTAACCCGCTTTGTACCTGGTCGCCGCCAACATTAAAGCGGGAGAGGGGTAATGAACTTCCGTCGTCAAGCTTTAAGTACCCGCGTTCATTCCCTTGTTTGGCAACCAGCAGGTAAGGTTTGCGTTTCTGGTCAAATTTTGCAAAACCATCGGCATCCGAAGTGGTTTTAAAAATGACCTGTTTCTGGTAATCGAGTAACTCCAGATCAACCCCGGCCATCGGTTTGGCGGTTAAAAGGTTGGTTACAGCTACCAGCATGCCGTTATCATTGCCGCGCTTGGCTATCAGGCCGATATTTGATGCGATGATATTCCGTACAGCCCACCTGTCTTTTGTGAAATAAGAATTGGTGCAGGGATCTTCGCGCTCCTGCCAGTTAAAGCCATCAGGATAATAATTATCATACCTGGCCCAGAAATTATCGTCCTCATCGCTTATGGTGCCCGAGTTACTGCCGAAAGCGCTGCTGCCTTCCCCGCCATAGTCCTCATCGTCATTTTTCTTTGGCGCCGCGCCGCCTGCACTGCAGTTATAAAGAGAGTATGCTTTACGGTACCCGATGATCACGCGGTAAATGGCACCCGGTTCTGTGCGCAGTAGCTGGTCAATATCCAGCATAAAGCGGTTCTTTTTATTGAGATTGATGCTCTTATCCTCATCAAGCCGGATAGTTTTCTGTACCACAGGCTTACCCACATGCCTTAGTTCATCGCCGCCATCGAAACCATTATTTTGAAAATACTGGGGCACATTATCAGCGTAGATCTTTATAATGCTCACATCAACAGCATTCAGGTTTATTGCCTCGAAAGGCATCATCAGCTTGCCCGAGTCTGGTAAAATAACCCCTTTGCCGGGTATGGTAACCGACGGTAAACGGTTTTCAAAAAACACGTTGGCCGAATAGGTTTTGCTGATTTTTTTGTGGGATATGTTTTCTACCCCTTCATTTACAGTAACGCTGTAATCACCCTGCAGGCGTTCCGGCGCATAAACCTTTACTGTACTGCCGTCGATGGTATAGGCGGCATCGTTTACATTGCTGATGCTGATAAGCCCGTTCAGTTCCTGGCCAACCATAATCGCATCAGAAAACTGTACAAGTACATACTGGTCGTTATCCTGCACGGCGCGGATATCCAAAACCTTAAAATCGCCGATTGCCGGGATCTGAAAATCCTGGCTGCCCTTTTTGTCTATATTTAAACTATTGCCATCCCAGCTAACAGTAAGCGGGTTTACTTTGTCTTTTTCGCGGGTTAGCTGGTTAATGGTGAACAGGTGTGTTTTGGTAACAGGATTATGCTGCCAGCTGATGTGTACCGGGCTGGAAAAATTTACGTTGATGATCTTTTCAATACTTTCCTGGTCTTCATTATCGGCCGTCTGGATTATACCGCCCAGTTTCATTTTATCAATGGAGGTATTGGTGGCGGTTTGCAAGCCTGTGAAGGAAACCGTAAAATCGGGTTTAATGGTTTGGAAACCGAATTTAAAATCATCGAAATGACCCGGGACCTTAACTATGCTGCTCAATTTAAAATCCGCTGTATAGGTTTTATCAGGATCAAGTTTCCCTTCGGGCCTGAACTCAATAGTGCGGGCGTCAACCCAATAGGCCTTGCCTTTTATGGATGGCGAGAAGTCGAAAACCTTATCGCTTATGGCTTCATTTTGTTCGTGGGTGGTTTGAACATCCCCCGCCAGCCTGATCCGGATGGCGCTTTCTTTGGATATGATGCCCGTGGTATATGATTCAATGTACTTGCTGAAACCCGGATCGATTCCGGATTTTGCGTGATGATTGAAAATTAAGATAATAAAAATGAGCAGCGTTAGTGAAACGCCGATACTAATTAGCCCTTTCCGGTAGCGGGAAAGGTCGTTTGAAGCTTCCATTGATAGGTTTATTTATTATGGGGTAATTTATAAATTTTATGACAATAAATAATGTTTAGGGAAATATATTTTAGACCACAGATTTCAGGGAGATTATTGTGGTTTCACAGATTTTTTGGTGGGGTGGAGGGTGGTCATAATTTTCAGGAGAATTGATCTTATTATTAACACGAACCAAGAGTCAAGAACCAAGAGTCAGGAAAATAGCTTGGCAAGTGCATAAACCTGCCTGCCGGCAGGCAGGTCCGCCAACCAGGAAATATTTTGATTAAATATTTCGATATATTGCCGCAAATGAACAACTTTCTACTTTTTTTTCTTGATTCTTGGCTCTAATATCTTGATTCGTATTATTATTTTATCATCACCCCAACCTTATTTACTACCGGGAGTTTTATGAAATTTACCTCTACTATGCTTTCGGGCAGGAAGATGAATTTTTTATCGTAGATATGACCGTCAATATAAAAACTCAGCCAGTATTCGTTATTGAGGCCGAAGGTTTGCTCATCAATAGGTTCGATCAATTTATAGGAGCCATTTTCAACTACCGGGAACATGTGCCGCAGGGTAGAGGTTTTTACCGGGGCGCCATCTTTTTCACCATAGCCTTTTGAGGTGATGAGCACATTTTCAATAGGAACGTTTTTAAGATTTATTAAATAAACATACCATAGCTTACTCTCGGCGCTTTCTTTCTCAAGCGCCACAGCAATGGCAATGTCTTTAACAATATTTTGGGGAAGGTCTTTTATCATAATGGGTTGATTAAGTTGATTGGGTTGATTAGGTGAGTGGTTGTTTTAACCTAATCAACCACTCACCTAATCAACCACTCACCCTCTTACTTCTTCTTCACAAAACGCTTGCCGGGTTTTTTGGGTTCCTTTTCGGCGATGGCGGCCAGTGCTTTGCATTCTTCAAATGTCAGCGTGCCGGGGTCTTTATCTTTCGGGATTTTAACATTCAGCTTGCCAAATTCAATATAGGGTCCCCAGCGGCCGTTTAAAACTTTAACTGTCGGGTCTTCATCAAAAGCTTTGATTAGCTTTTCGGCGTCTTTTTTACGTTTTTCAATAATCAGTTCAATGGCTTGTTCCTCCGTTACATCTAAAGGGTCTAAACCTTTTGGCAGGGAGTAAAAAGCGCTGTTATGCCTGATGTAAGGGCCAAATTTGCCGATAGCCACAGTCATGTCCTTATCTTCAAAAATGCCGACTTTTTTAGGTAGCTTAAAGAGTTCAAGACTTTGTTCAAGGGTAATTGTTTCAATGCTCTGACCGTTCCGTAAACTGGCGTATAATGGTTTTTCGTCAGTCTCTGCATCAACTACACTGTCGCCGACCTGCACAAAGGGACCATAACGCCCGATACGGACAGAAACCTTTTTGCCGCTTACCGGATGTACGCCCAAATCGCGTTCACCGGTTGCTTTATCGGCAGTCTGGATGGTGCTTTCCACTTCTTTATGAAAAGGAGTATAAAAACCCCTGATCATATCGGTCCATTCGGTAAGCCCCTGTGCAATTTCGTCGAATTGCTTTTCCACACTGGCCGTAAAGTTAAAATCAACAATATCCTGGAAATGCAGTACCAGGAAATCATTCACCACCGAACCAATATCGGTCGGGAACAGTTTTCCTTTCTCTGCACCTGTATTTTCTGTTTTTTCTTCCTTTGTTATCGTACCCGCTTTAAGCGTCAATACACGGAATGCCCTGATTTTGCCTTCGCGTTCTTCTTTTACCACGTAGCCGCGGTTTTGGATGGTTGATATAGTAGGAGCGTAGGTTGACGGGCGGCCGATACCCAATTCCTCTAATTTCTTTACCAGGCTTGCTTCGGTATATCTTGCCGGCGGGCGCGAAAAACGTTCGGTTGCCAGCATTTCCTGTAAAGCCAGGCGCTGTCCTCTGGTTAAAGGAGGTAGCATGGCATTTTCTCCGTCCTGCACGGTGTCATCCTCTTCATCGCTTGATTCAAGGTAAACTTTCAGGAAACCGTCGAACTTCATTACTTCGCCGTTGGCAACTAACTCTTCTTTACGGGTTGATATACTGATTTTTGCGGTAGTTTTTTCAAACTGAGCTTCACTCATCTGGGAGGCAATCGCCCTTTTCCAGATCAGTTCATAAAGCCTCATTTCTCCCGGATCGCCTTTAATGGTATGCTGGTCGAAATAGGTAGGCCTTATCGCCTCGTGCGCTTCCTGCGCGCTGGCGTTTTTTGTTTTATATTTTCTTTGCTGATGGTATTTATTCCCGTAAGCCGATATAATTTCCTGTGCTGAAGCATTTAATGCGGTGTCACTTAAATTAACCGAGTCGGTACGCATGTAAGTGATATGTCCCGATTCGTACAGCTTTTGCGCCACCTGCATCGTGCGCGAAACAGAATAACCTAATTTTCTGCTGGCTTCCTGCTGCAACGTTGAGGTAGTGAAAGGAGCGGCGGGCGATCTCTTCGCCGGACGCACATCCAATGACCTTACATCAAAATCCGCAGCTATACAGTCTTTTAAAAATACTTCAGCATCTTCCTGCTTACTGAACCTTTCAGCCAGTTCAGCTTTAAAAGCTTCTTTACCTTTGCCAAAAATGGCAGTGATCTTAAATGCAGCTTCCGATTGGAATTTATTGATCTCGCGCTCACGGTCAACTATAAGCCTTACTGCAACTGACTGCACACGGCCCGCTGATAGTGAAGGTTTTACTTTTTTCCATAAAACAGGGGAGAGTTCAAAACCAACCAGCCTGTCTAAAACACGGCGGGCCTGCTGGGCATTCACCAAATTATAATCAATTTTTCTCGGGGTTTCAATGGCCTGCAAAATTGCGGGTTTTGTTATCTCGTGAAAAACGATACGTTTTGTGGTAGCATCTTTCAAACCCAATGTCTCAAACAAATGCCAGGAAATAGCTTCTCCCTCACGGTCCTCGTCCGATGCAAGCCAAACCATATCGGCTTCTTTGGATAATTTCTTTAATTCACTGACCACCTGTTTTTTATCGGCAGGTACTTCATATTTTTGTTTGAAATCATTGGCAATATCAATGGCATCGTCAGACTTAACCAAATCACGGATATGGCCATAGCTCGACTTCACGGTGAAGTCTTTGCCAAGGTATCCCTCGATGGTTTTGGCTTTCGCCGGAGATTCAACTATAAGCAGATTTTTAGCCATTTAAGCAGTTATTTTTTGCAAATAAAACATAAAGAAAGCGAAACGCCAATTTGTTTTTGGGAAATTGTTGGAATGGGAGAGCGTTTGAAGGTTGTAAAGTTGTAATGTTGAAAGGTTGAAATGTTGGTTTTTTTAGGTTTTTATTATGAATATTTCGGGGATCCGAATAGTCAGAAAGGCACTTTAAATAGCTATTTTTCGACTATATTTCCATAGGCAGTATTCCCTTGACTATTGTTTTTTTATTCAGCAATTGTTTTTTGATGAATGTCCTTTTAAATTTCATTAAATTTGTTTTATGGAAACATTAGTGATTAAAATTCCTGAAAAGAAAAGTGCCCTGGTAAAACAAATACTTAAAGGTTTAGGGGTTACTATCCAGCCATCCGGAAAAACCAGCCTGTCAGCCTACAAACAAAAATTAGCAAATGTATCTGTCTGGACTGATGACGATCTGAAAGTTTAATTTGTATTTTTGCTATTAAAGAATTTGAAACTATGAAGAATTTAGATCGGATCACACTTAATCCTGATATAATGGGCGGTAAGCCTTGTATAAGAGGTTTAAGAATGACTGTTGGTACTGTTATAGGCCTGCTTGCTTCCGGCCAAACAGTTGAGGAAATTTTAAGAATGTACCCTTACCTGCAAAAGGAAGATGTAATGGAGGCATTGGCCTATGCGGCCTGGCGGTCGGAAGAGATAGAGGTACCACTCGCTACAGCATGAAAATACTTATTGATATGAATTTGTCCCCGGAATGGGTACCGGAATTTAAACTTCATAACATAGAATCTGCTCATTGGTCAACAGTCGGTAAGTTTGATGCCCCCGATAATATAATTATGGATTGGGCCAGGAAAAATGAATATATAGTTTTTACACACGATCTTGATTTTGGTACAGCATTAGCATTGACGAAGGCAGAAAAGCCGAGCGTAATTCAAGTCAGGACACAGAATGTTACCGTACCTTTCCTAAGCAATATGATTATTTCAACCCTGATAAGTTACGCTGATTTATTAGAAAATGGGGCTTTGCTTATAATTGACGAAAATAAAAAAAGGATAAGAATACTTCCGTTATAACCTTCCAACAATTCCCCTACATCAAAAACCCACCGCCCAGCAGATCGTTCCCTTCGTAAAATACGGCTGACTGGCCGGGCGCTATACCGGCTACATTATGAAGAAAATCAACTTTCATGTGCTGGCCCATTTGTACAATGGTGCTTTGTGTGCCGGCATCTTTGTACCTTATTTTGGTGACAGCCTCAATAGGCTCATTTATATTTTCGTATTTAATGAGGTTTAAGTTTTTTACCCAGGCCTGTTTTTTCTCCAGTTCATCAACAGTCCCCAAAACAACGGTATTGGTGTCGGGCTGGATACTGGTTACAAACATGGGATGGCCAAGGGCAATGCCCAATCCTTTACGCTGGCCAATAGTATAAAAGGGATAGCCCTGGTGTTTGCCCACTATAGTGCCGTCTGTTAAAACAAAATTGCCACCGGCAACCCTTTGATCCAGATCTTCGACACGGTGCCTTAAAAAGGCCCTGTAATCATTATCGGGGACAAAGCAGATCTCGTAGCTTTCACTTTTTCCGGCAAGTTCCACCTGACCCATGTCGACAGCCATTTGCCTGATCTCTGGTTTTGAAAAACTACCTAAAGGAAATCTTGTACGCGACAGGTTTTTTTGCGACACACCCCAAAGTACATACGACTGGTCTTTATTTTCGTCCTTACCTTTTGAGATCACATACCTGCCGTTGTCCTGCAAACGGATGTTCGCGTAATGGCCCGTAGCAATAAATTCACAATCAAGTTTATCGGCACGTTTTAGTAAAGCTTCCCATTTAATGTGCGTATTGCATAAAACACACGGGTTAGGGGTACGGCCAGCAAGGTATTCATCCACAAAATTATCGATCACAAAATCGCCAAACTCATCCCTGATATCCAATATATAATGCGGGAAGCCATAAGCAACAGCCAGGGCACGGGCATCGTTAATGCTATCCAAACTACAGCAACCTGTTTCTTTTGAACTACCGCCGGAGGAGGCATAGTCCCAGGTTTTCATGGTGAGGCCAATCACTTCATAACCCTGCTCGTGCAGCATCACTGCTGCTACCGAGCTATCTACCCCGCCGCTCATTGCCACTAATATCCTGCCGTGCTTACTCATTGTGCCGCAAAGATACCTATTTGGTGTTTATGTTGCTGTTTTGTTGGTCAGTAGAGGGTAAAATGTAATTATGAATTTCGTAATTGGTGTTTCTTTTAAGTTAATTTAACTTATTAATCAAGTAGTTATGTAATTTATTTAACCTGGTGATTCATCTGAAATAATTCAAAAAAAAACTTGCGAAGTTTTTAAAACTTCGCAAGTTTAATCGTGTACTTTGGGAAATATTTTGAAGAATTAAGGAATCCTTACCTGTCCGTCGCCTTTAATTATCCATTTGTAACTGCATAATTCTTCTAAACCCATGGGGCCGCGGGCATGCAGTTTTTGAGTGCTGATACCAATTTCAGCGCCTAAGCCAAACTGGGCGCCATCAGTAAAAGCAGTGGAAGCATTTACATAAACAGCGGCAGCGTCCACCTGGTTTAAAAAAGCATCAGCCCGGTCCTTATCCTCCGTTATGATGGCCTCGCTGTGTTTGGAACTATAGGTGGCTATATGGTCCAGCGCCTCCTCAAAATTATCCACCACTTTGACGGTCAGTTTTAAGGATAAAAACTCTGTTCCAAAATGTTCGGGCTTTGCATGGCTTAAAAGGGTATCCGGGTAGTGGCCTTTAAGTATCATAAAGGCGGTTTTGTCGGCATAAATCGCAACATGTTTTTCGGCCAGCGGTTTTACAAGTTCGGGCAAATCCTTTAACCTGCTGTAGTGCAACAGCAGACAATCCAGGGCGTTGCACACGCTTACGCGCCGTGTTTTTGCATTTAAAATAATATTTTTGCCTTTTTCAAGATCGCCAAATTCATCAAAATAGGTATGCACAATACCCGCGCCGGTTTCAATAACAGGCACTTTGCTGTTATTTCTCACGTGATCTATAAGTTGCTGGCTGCCGCGGGGTATTAAGACATCAACATAGCCGGTGGCATTTAAAAGCGCATCGGCGGCCTGGCGCTCAGGGGGCAGGAGGGTAGCTACATTAACGTCGATATCATGATCGGCTAAAACCCGGTGTATAATGGCGATAATGGCCTTGTTGGAGTAATCAGCATCGCTGCCGCCCTTTAATATACATACGTTGCCGGTTTTAAAGCACAGTGAAAATACATCGAAAGTTACATTTGGCCTGGCTTCATAAATTACGCCGACCACACCCAGCGGCACAATTATTTTTGAAATATGCAGCCCGTTTGCCATGGTCTTTTTTGAAATAACATGCCCCAGCGGAGTCTTCAGCTGCGCTACATTACTCATTTCGCCGGCAATATCTGCGATGCGGCTTGCGGTAAGTTTCAACCTGTCATACTTCGGATCATCAGAATCCATGCGGTCAAGGTCCTTTTGATTTTCTGCTAACAGATAATCAGTTTGGGCAACCGCTGCCGAAGCAAGGTCCAGCAATACCTTATTGATGATGGCAGGAGCGATATTTTTTCTGCCTGCTGTCCGGGCATTTTCAAAATAGCTTGTATAATTCTTAGTGTTGGTCAACATTTTATTTAGTCTTTCGGGTTTAACTTTCTAAATAAAGGTAATCATAATGTACGAGTGGTTTCTGATTTTTTTTTCCGATCATTTCAGCCGCTTTATCCGAGCCGTATTCGGCAATACCCAAACCTATATGTTTATTATTTTCATCAATTAATTTAATAATCTCGCCTTTCTTAAATTCTGACAGGATACTGATAACGCCAACCGGAAGCAAACTTGATGCTTTGGCCGAAGTAAGCGCTGCCCTTGCACCGTCATTTACCTGTACTATACCTTTGGCATAATGCCCCGCATGGGCGATCCATTTCTTTTTCCCGGAGGCCGATTTATTCGGAACAAAATGGGTGTGCGCTACTTTATCTTCCAATACATCGAGCAGAATATTTTCCCTGGTGCCATTGGCTATATGAACTGCAATGCCCAGTTGTGCTACTTTTTGCGCCATGGTTGATTTTGTGATCATACCCCCACGACCAAACTGTGACCGGTCGTCACTTACAAAGGAAGAAAAATCAAGGGTTTTGCCGCTAACTTCTTCAATCACCTTTGTGTTTTCTTTTCCGGGGTCGCCATCATAGATCCCGTCAACATTGGTGAGTACGATCAGTGCCTGTGCATTCAGCATAGATGCGATCAAGCCGGCCAGTTCATCGTTATCTGTGAACATCAGTTCGGTAACCGATACCACATCATTTTCATTTACTACCGGGATCACATGGTGCTGCAACAAGATCTTGAGGCAATTCTTCATATTGAGATAATGGAGCCTGTCCCTGAAATCGTCCTTGGTTACCAATACCTGTGAGCAAAGGATATTATATTTCTCAAACTGCTGCGCATAAGTATTGATCAGCTTCACCTGACCGACGGAAGCAAACAGTTGCCGGGTGGCGATGGAATCGTATTTTTCGGAGATATTGATCAGGCTTCTGCCCGAAGCAACGGCGCCGGAAGAAACCAATATCACTTCTTTCCCCTGTTTTTTTATTTTTGCGATCTGTTCAACCAGGTGGTTTATGCGGTTTAAATCGGGCAAACCATCTTTTTGGGTGATAACATTTGATCCGATTTTTACAATGATCCGTTGGTAGTTATAAGCCATTTTAGTAGTAAAATGGTGCAATATACGGGTAAAATGCGATAAATGTTGTTGTTTTTATATAATTAAGGCCTGCTGTTATAACATTTGCATTGGTTTTACCGGGTAAACACCTGAAATTGGTTAAATAATGCCATTTTTAAGATAAAATTGACCAAATACTATTGAAAAACCATTCTTTCTTAATAAAAATACCCCAAATTTATAATGTCGTAGAGACGCGATGCATCGCGTCTC
>JBIOHE010000080.1:0-14707 GCA_044448725.1 Sphingobacteriales bacterium
GTATTAATACGCAGGAAATTCACGTGCTATTACTCCTGCTATCCAGCTATTCTCCTTCTAATTTTACTTCCCGAAAACAAATACGGAAAATGCCGAAAATCCGGTAAAAGAGTAGGCGCCTAAATTAAACCATCATCGCCAATGAAAATTAAAAGTAAATGCATCCTGGCAGACCAGTAAGTTGAATAATATTCAAACAGTCTGTTTAAAAATCCACATGCTAACCTATTTTTTTCTTTAATCCTAAAAAAACAAAACATCATGCCAAATCTCGCATTTCATACCGAGGTCCTGAACCAGGTAATTAAAAAACGCGCGGGTCAGGGAGACCTTTTAGCGCAAAAATTAAATAATACAACAAACAATCCGGCCAATGCCAAACTTAAAGAGTTTGCCGTATTAGGCGCAATGGGTCCCGATATGCTCCGTTACATCCCGGTCAGCCAAAAACTGGTTAATTTTCTTACGCAGTCTATTCCATCAGCAACTTCAGGTAAATTATTAACGCCGGCAGAGATCGCCACAGCAACCACAAAAATTCAGAATGATATGTCGAACCTGGCTACAACAGACCAGAGTTTGGCATTCGAGCTTTATTTTAACCCGATCGGCGCCATTTACGCCGTATTATTCAGCGGGCTGGTGGTACCCGTATGGCCCGTACTCGATAAAACAACCGATTTCTTTAACAAACTGTCTGTGATCGTTCAAAACCAGGACGAAATTGCCCTTGCGCTTGTTATCGGGCAGTTTTCGGACATACAAAAGGGCGCCAAATCACTTACAGGGCTTCCTTCCACTTTACAGCTGATGGAGGTTGTTTTGGGCAGTATTTTAACCCTTGGACCATGGATGGAGATGGGTCAAACCTTCCCCGCCCCATCTGATAACATTGCCGACCGCCGGTTCGAGTTTCTGCGCTGGCACAAAACCACAGAATTTGTACAATCGCTTTCAGCGAATGCAACTACTGATAACCAAAAAGCTTATGTATTTGGCTGGCAGTGCCATATCGCCTCGTCTGTTACATCCGAGCCGTTTATCAATAATATCACCGGCGGCCCATACCGCACCCATTGGTGGAGAAACCGCCTGGCCGGCAATTTTGTCGATTCCTGGACTTTCGGTTTTTTTGAACAACCCACGGCGCCAACAATGAACGGCGACACACCCACACCTCCCTATTTCGATCCGACAACCGGCAACGGCTGGCCGGCCTTATGCGATGGCGGCAACCTGCAGGACAAATTCAATGTCGGCAGCCTTAGCGGCCCGGCCCCTGACGATGTGCCTGATGCTGTAAAAGCAATGGCCAAGGGAGACCTGGGAACGCTGCCAAATTCATTCCCGGCAGAGATCAGTAAACTATTTTCCAAAGCGCTTAATGACACCTACCCTACAGCAGATCAGCCGGTACTTGGAGTTGATGCCAGTTTACAACCCATTCCTGCTTTTGACGACAAAACTTTAGCGAATGCTTATGTTGGCGCTTTTGCGGTTTATTGGTTTATGACCTCGGGACATGGCGCATTGGTAAACAGTGTCCTTGGACCTGGTACCGGCATGCCTGAACCAGGCTGGATCACCCAGGGCAGCACACCTTCACCTGCCCAGGCTGGTTTAAATGTCGGTGCAGCAATTTGCGCGGCTATCCTTGCTGCATTGGCTGCCATTTTCACCCTGGGCGGAGCTTTACCACTCGGCTTAATTGCCCTTGAAGCAGCCTTAAGCGTGCCTGTGATTGATTGGAATACTGTGGCCAACGAGCTATTCTGGCTGCGCAAAACCCTTATCGACGAGGAGAACCTGATGCAAAATATCCTTGTTATGGGCGGGCTGGCCTATCCTCCTCCGGTAATGCTTGGCGCACAGGTTAATATTAACGGGAATAATGTTACTTTACCTGCAACTGACCTTACACCTCCGCTAAATCCCAGCATTTCGCCGGTACCAAATATTACCGGCGTACCGCTGTGCAAGTCGAATGAATTAACTACTCAGGGTATTGATGTAACATTTGTGCCACCATCATACCCGCGCTGGCTGGATAAAACAAGTCAGATAGCCCCGGCAGCCGACCTTAATTTTGCAGTGTTCCCGCTCAGAATAGCCACTGAAACAAAGGCTACAGATAACCCGATCCCAAATAACACCTATCCGCAAACTTTTGTAAATGGGTTGGGGCTGCAAAACGGCGGCATTATTTCAGCCGAGCCTTATCCGAGCAGTAATTTGTTTTTTGGCGATGCTGTTTCAAACGCTGTTCAACTGATAGCAGACGGCGGTTCAAAACTACCGGATTACAACCTGGATGGCGACCGGGGCTACGGCTGGCTGGCCTGGGACGTAGCAGCAGGAAGCAATCCTGTTAATTTACCCGTTCTGGATATGCAGGAAGTTTAAACCGTTATATTAAAAAATTCATAAACTTTAAAAATGCCTTAAAAAGCAATAAAATATTGGTCATGGAAAACATACAGGAAATAGAAACCAAAAGGGGCAATTCTCCCCGCAACAACGGCAAAGGCGATAACAAACGTTTTACCGCGCCGCAAATTCCAAAACTGAATTTTAACGGCAGAAAAGAGCCTGTACACGATACCACCTGGATTGTGGTAAGGGCAGACTACAGCGACCTCGGCGACAGGCCGCTGGCGCCGAATTCAGTATTCTGGGAATCACCGGATGTTTGGGTGCAAAGTTCGGCTGGCATTAACCAGCCGGTACCCGGCGAAAATAACACCGTATTTGCAAGGATAAACAATTATGGCTTGCAGGACGCGACCGGGATCATGGTAAAATTCTGGTGGGCCGATCCTTCCCTTGCCATCACGGAAACTACCGCGAATTTGATTGGGATAGGTTACGTAGATGTACCTTCAGGATGGTCGGTTCAGTTGCAATGCCCTGCGCCATGGGTGCCAATTGTTGAAAACGGCGGACATGAATGCCTGATAGCGGAAGCTTTTATTCAGGTGATTGACCCGCTAACCGCGCCAATGGACCCCTTGGACGACCGCCACGTCGGTCAGAAAAATGAGCAACTGCTCATGCTGAAAAAGGGTGCAAAGTTTGTTACCAAAATAAAAGCCGTCAACATTACAAATGCAGCTAAAGAACTGAGGTTTGATGTGCAGGCTTTGCATTTTGAAACTATTCATCCCCTTTTAAAGCTGCGTGCTGCAAATTTACCGGCCAATGTTACGCCGTCGCCTGCAAAGATGGCTGTGGGCCTTAAATTCAACGAAGGTGGGTCAAGCTTCATATCTTCAAGCGTACTCTTTGCTGAAAGAATGATTTTAAGAGGGCTGGAAAAGATTGAAGATGAGCTGATTGAACAACTGGAACATTCACAGGTGACGCACGCAGCAAAATTTCAACCATGGGAAAGCCGCACCCTTGAACTTAGCGGCGAGGTTCCCGCAGACGCCGAAGTTGGACAAACTTATCTGTTCAGGATTGTTCAGCGTATAGGCAACATGGTTACCGGCGGCTATACCGTTCATGTTGTAGTAGTGTAAATATTCGTTTTTGATTAGTGGGCATGGGTGCTTTCAGGAGCGCCCGTGTTTTTTTTGTGTTGTATAACTCATTTCTTAGAAAAATGCTTTTCTTTAAATTTCTCTAAAGAAATTATTTGCCCATTTTCAATTTGTTTCATGCCGATCTCAATACTTTTAAAAACGTGCGGGGGCAAAACATCAGCTTGAGGTTTAATTTGCTCTTCGCCTAACTTTTCTTTTATCAAACTATTATTTTGCCCAATTTTCAATTTCGATTCCATTTAATCTATCAAAATCAGAAACATTTCTGGTAACTAATGTCAAATTATTAGAGATAGCGGTGGCACCGATTAACAGGTCAAAATCATCTAATATTCTACCTGCTTTTTTCAACCTGGCCTTCTCCTTTGCATAAACATCCAACGAATTAAAAATAGGAATTACTGTAAACTCTTGTTGGATCTGAATTATTTTTCTGGCATTCTTTTCAGGAAAATCACTGTTTTCAGCGCCGAACTTTAGTTCAGCAATAGTAATCTCAGAAATGAAAAAATTATCAGTACCAATGGTTTCAATTTTTTCAGTCAGATCAAATAATCCTTTAAAAAGATAAATACAAATATTAGTGTCGAGGAGATACTGTTTCAAAATGATTCTGTCTTACGTGTAAAATTTCTGGCCTTTTTTAAATCATCTATAATCTCTTCGGCACTTTTTTCTTCAATAAAATCTCCCGATAGTGATTTTAGCGACCTGACTTTATTTTTCTTGCCAGATTTTAACGAGTCAGAAAGTCTTGAAATCAAATCCAATTTGCTATTGGGGCTTAAATTTTCTAAAAGGTCAAGATAACTATCAACCAATCTTTTATTTATGTCTATTGTCTGCATATCTTGTCTTTTATAGATTAATGGTACAATAAACAAATATACAAAAATCCCAACCACTCACCCAATCAACTTATTTAACTCAATAAACCAATCCCCCCCCAATTGTATCATCCTTCTTACAAATTGTCAATTTCGTAATTTATTTGGTTAATTTGCCGCTTAAATTATCAAAATCACTGACCTGGTTAAAAACGAATAATAATTATGTTAAAAAACCGACTATTAAAAATCAATTACCTGTTATGTGCATTGGGTTTCATCCTGATTACCAATTTAACAGCATCCGCACAAACAACAACGGATACCATAAAATATGACCATAACGAGGTATTTGGACCCATTGTTTGGCCTACCACCACCGGCGATACGCGATCAGCAAGCGGGCAACCCGGTCAGCATTACTGGCAAAACCGGGCCGATTACCTGATCAAGGCCAGTCTTAACGAAACCGATCAGGATACAACCATTACAGGCGAAGTGATTATCAATTACACCAATAACAGTCCGGATAACCTGGATTATTTATGGTTGCAGCTGGATCAGAACCTGTTTAAACCAGATTCGCGCGGCGCGGCAACCACCCCTATCGGTGGTGACCGTTTCGATGTAAAAGGGTTTAACCGTGGTGGTTATCATATCGCTTCGGTATCGGTAACTTACAAAGGTCAAACCTATAGCGTTGACCCGGTAATTACCGACGCACGTATGCAGGTACGCTTAAACACCCCGATGGGCGCTAAAGGCGAAAAAATTCAGGTAAAGGTAAATTACAGCTTTTCGATCCCTTTTTACGGCGCCGACCGCATGGGCCGTAAAAAGTTTAAACAAGGCTATGTATATGAGCTGGCACAATGGTACCCGCGCATGTGCGTTTATGATGACGCTGAAGGCTGGAACACGCTGCCATACATGGGCTTAGGCGAATTTTACTGCGACTACGGCGATTATGATTATTATATCACCGCCCCTGCCAACATGACCGTCGCAGGATCTGGCGACCTTCAAAATGGTTCGCAGGTGCTTACCGGCGCACAGCAAAGCAGGCTTGCCGCAGCCCGCGACAGCGACAAAACAGTAATGATCATTAATCCCGATGAAGTGGGCAAGGATGAAACCCATCCTTTTAAAGGCACCTTAACCTGGCATTTTAAAATGCTGAACACCCGCGATGTATCATGGGCCGCTTCAACTGCATTTATTTGGGATGCTGCAAGGGTTAACCTTCCTTCGGGCCGCAAATGTATTGCAATGAGCACCTACCCTGCTGAAAGCGCTGGGAACGATTCATGGGGCCGCTCAACCGAATATCTGAAATACAGCATCGAAATTTATTCAGGTAAATATTTTGAATACCCATGGAATTCAGCCACCAGCGTTTCAGGCGTGGCCCTGGGCATGGAATACCCGGGCATTATTTTCTGCCTGAGCAATTTAAAAAATGGCCGGCTTTGGGGATATTACCCACGAGATCGGTCATAACTGGTTCCCGATGATTGTTGGCTCCAATGAGCGCAAATACATGTGGATGGATGAAGGTTTTAATACTTTTATTAATGAATACTCCACCGAAAAATTCAATAACGGCGAATATTTTAATGCAAAAAACAGGCCGGCAAACATGATTGCCGGTATAATGAGCGCCACTAAAGGCCCTCAGATGGTTAAAGACCCTCTTATGGTAGCCCCAGAAGCTCAGAATAACTATGGGCAATATTATGTTAAAACTTCGATGGGTTTGGATATGCTGCGTAACGTAGTACTGGGTCCGGATCGATTTGATTATGCATTTCATGAATATGTGAAGCATTGGGCATTTAAACACCCGCTGCCTTATGACTTCTTCAGGGCGATGAACGATGCGTCCGGCGAGGACCTTAACTGGTTCTTCCAGCCATGGTTTTTTACCACCTGGAAACTTGACCAGGCCATTCAAGGCGTAAAATATGTAAAAGATGATGCAGCCAACGGCGCATTGATCACCCTGGTGAATAAAGAAAAACTGGCTATGCCTGTTATGCTGAAAGTAACCCAGGCCAATGGCAAAACCGAAATTATTAACCTGCCGGTTAATATCTGGCAGCGCGGCGGCACCTGGACATTTATTTATCCATCCACCTCTGCGATCACTGCTTTGGAACTTGACCCGGACCACCAGTTGCCTGATGTTGACAGGAAAAACAACGTATGGAACGGGAAGTGAGGTGAAAGCGGAATTTTGATTTAGGACATTTCTTAAAGTCTCCCCTGCCGGGGGAGATTTAGAGGGGGCTGAGACCCGGTTTGAGGAGAACCGGGTCTTTTTATTGGGATCAATGAATATCTACCAATAAATCCTCTTTGAAAGGATAAATTCACAAACAATTATCTCAGTATCCAGCTCAACAAATACAATTGTATATTTTTTCTTATAAGGAATACATTTATAGCCCAATGCATCCCGTACAGGTTCTCTGCATATTCGGTAGCCTTTTCGGTTATCCCCTAATTTCGCTATGAAATTGTATGCCTCATCGGTAAATTTTTCGGCGGTAGCTAATAGCCCTTCTCATTCGAGGTACCAGGAAATCTCCGCAATGCTTTCGGCGGCTGATTGCCTGATGATTACTTTTCGGAAGCCCATTTACCGATCAGCTTTTTACTGTAAGCACGGGCCTCGTCAATTGAAAATGTTTTTTCGGGTTCGCGTTTTAGTGCCGCTATTTTTTTCAGTTCCTGATAGTTTTCTTCGGGTATAAGCACGTATTTCTTGTTATCAATTGTCAAATGTGTCATGACTGATTATTTATACGAAAATAATAAAAATAAGCCAATTGTCAATAAAATCTGCATCCACACCGTAGGCGAAAGGTAATCGGATCTGTAATTTAGAATTTAATGAGAAGACCTGGTTTGAAGAGAGCCGGGTCTTTTTCATATTCTAATATCCTGTCATTCTGAGCGCAGCGAAGAATCCTCTACGCCATGCATATAGCCAACCGGTCGCTTTTAGAAGATGCTTCGCTGCGCTCAGCATGACAAAAGACGTAATTCACAAATATAACTGAACCATTTGCCGCCAGTGGCGGGGCCGGTGGGCGTAGTTGCCCCAGGTATAAAACCGGTTGGCTATGCCTTTGCCCCACAATAGCTCGCTAAAATCGTGGTTGCTTTGCCAAAAGGGATCGGTTTCGCCAATGGCTAATATAATCTCAAGCTTGCGGATGGTGTTTAACTGGTCCCCATCATTAAGGTTGGCCACATATTGCCGGGGCATATTAAAGTAGATTTCCTCGTTATGGTAGCCATCAAACAAATCCCTGAAATCCGCTATCTGTTGAGTAAGGTCGTACCTGCCGCTCATGCCTACAGCCTTTTTAAAAATACAGGGGTGCTTAAGGGCAATATTAATGGCATGGTAGGCGCCCATGCTGCAACCGGCGGCTTCAAAATAACCGCTGTTATTTTTGATGCGCATTAAGGGAAGCACTTCGTTCAGGATGTATTCTTCATATTGTACATGCCTTGCCATGCGCACTTCGGGATACACATGGCGATTGTAAAAACTTTCGTTGTCGATGCTATCAACACAAAAAAGCTGTATTTCGCCATTGTAGATCTGGCTATGCAGCGAATTTAACACGTGCCAGTTCTCATAATCATAAAACCGGGCCATGCGGGTAGGGAAAAACAAAACGGCGCGACCGTTATGCCCAAAAACTAAAAGCTCCATGTCACGCTGCAACACTGGGCTATACCATTTATGATATTCTCGGTTCATTTACGGTGTGCTAAGATCCTTATCGCACGTTAAGTTACCATAAATAAATAGTTATCCCTTAGTTTGTATGCAATTTAAAATAATACTGCGCCATAAAGCGTATCCCCTGGGACTTAAATGCAAGCCGTCGTAATCAAAAAGCGCCGGCAAGGGTTTGCCGTTGGCGCCCAGCATGGTATTAAACACATCCACATAATGCCAGTTAGGGGCATAAGCAGCTATTTCAGTTTCAATTAGCCCATTGGTAAACCTGAATACATTGGCCAGGTGCCAGCGGCTGATGCTGGGTTTCAGCGAAATAAAATAAACGGGGATATTGCCAAACCGGGCGTTTATCTTCACCGCCATTTCCTGAAAAAAAATAAAAACCTCTTCCGGGTGGCGACCGTCGCCAAGGTCGTTGTCGCCGGCATAAACAAATAACCTTTTGGGTTGATAAGGTTTCATTATCCGCTCAAAAAACCAAACGCATGCGGCAAGGGTAGATCCCCCGAAACCTAAATTAACCGGTTTATAATCGAGGAAATCCATATTAAGTGTATTCCATAACCGGATGGTCGAGCTGCCATAAAAAAGCGTTTCCGGCGCATAATTCAAATTCAGCCCTTTTTGCTCCAATTGTTTAACCTCATCTTCGTACCAATACATGCGCTGTTATACGGTGTTAATTGTCCATTGTTTTATGGGATCGTAGCCTTTTGAGGCGATCCGGCGCTATTGCAAGGCAGCATTTTACCACCCATGACGCGTTAATCCCACCATGTCATTGCGAGCAAAGCGTGGCAATCGCGAACTATGCATATTCGCCTTGCAAAGTTCGCGATTGCTTCGTACCTCGCAATGACATAGTTTTTTAATATGTCATTTCGCGTTCTGAATTTTGCAAAATTTTTCCGCTCATCATCACTTCTCTGCCTTCTATTCCACAAGCGAAATGAGCGCTTTTTGCCAGATTTTACATTTCCCGCATTCAATTATTCCAAACCTAAAAATTCTAAGTGTAATCCGGGTATAAAAGTTTTAATTTATAAGGGGATAAGTATTTTTTTGATATTCCCCCCGGCGCTGCTGCGGGTTTGCAACCCTTGTTTGTGCATTTGCGGTTTGGCCCCGCCTCCGAAACGCAGGCGGGGCCAAACCTGCCTGTTTCATATCCGCTGCCATCCTTAACATAAAATACGGTGTCTGAACCAGGATTAAACTGATTAATGGATTATGTTGATAAATTTCAAAAAAGTCGGTGAAAACCCCAATATTTTACTATATTTGATTGAAGCCTTTTAAAAAATTGAATATAAAATGAGTGATTTAGAAGTATTGGAAAACATTGGCACTGCGGCGGTAAAACGGCTGAGACAACAGGAGCTTGCTGCGGGTTTCCCCTTTTTAATAAACTCGAAAGACTTGCCTTCCAAACAAAGTTACCTTGAGTACCCCGATGGCTCCATCAGCATCGTAACCGTAGCTGCCAGCAAACGCTCCTTTGATACGGTACGCAAACTTTCAACCGACGAGGCCGATGCCCTGCGCGTCCGGTTTAACCTGTAGTTATTGTACGCGTGCCCTCACTTTATATTATTACAGGGTCAAACGGTTCGGGTAAATCTACGATAGGACCCGATTACCTGCCCGAAGATATCCGGAATAGTCATACTATATTTGACGGTGATTTGGTTTACTTAAAAAAAACAGCTGAACTGTTTCCGCGTGTTATCCCTTCGCCAAAGGAAGCCCGCAAACTTGCCTTCCAGTATTTGATCGACACATTTGAACAACTAACAGCCGAGGCGCTAAATAACAACGAAAGTTTTGTTTACGAAGGTCATTTTACCAATAGTGCCACATGGGATACGCCAAAACGCTTTAAGGCGGCCGGTTATACTATACATTTAATTTTCTTTGGGTTGGCTGATCCCGACCTTTCCGAATCACGGGTTACCAGGAGAGTTGCAAAAGGCGGGCATTTTGTTGACAGACTTACTATCGAAGACAATTTTACAGGGAACCTCGAAATGTTAAATATTAACTTTCGTTTTATTGATCTGACCCGTCCTGAAATAGCTATACAGATTTGACCCGCCAACCCAATGACTCAATGACCTAATGACCAATGACCATCTTATCTAACCACCAAAGAAATCCGCAACACCGTCGGTACATCCCCAAACCCTGGCCCGCCCCGGTCGGTTTCGTCGCCGTTGAGGATGCGGAGGGGTTTAAAGGCGCCATTTTGTTATTGGCCCTTTGCACTTTCGGAACTGAAAAATACATGCAGTCCCGAAAAAAAAAATGTGATAACGGGGCGTTATGTTAGCGGGGGGAGCGGGAAAACTCACGCTACTTGTCAACGCATTTGCACTGGATGGTATTTCCGCCAAACGTTTCGTTAACAGATACGGGGCAACTGCCAAAATGCGCGCCGTGTATCAAGCCCTCCGCCCTGAAGAGCTGGCCTCCCAAATTAACATAAGCATGGCATTTGCATTTACAAGTGCCTGTATCGCAGTTCATCGTTGTTTTATCCTTACTTAAGGATGATGCGCAGTTTCCCGGGTTCTCCTTTTTGCAATCATCGGCCTTTTTGTAAATCTCAAGCGACTGGGCCTCTGCCACCAACGTTGCCATATTGGTTAAAAGCTTCGGGTCTATCTCCTTTTTGACTTTCCTTTCTATTTCTTTGTTTACAAAATCAACAAAGACCGATTTAGCTTTTGCCAGGGCATCCAGATAAGCTTTCATTGCAGCATCCAGCGCCTCCCTATATTTTTTTAATGCCGCACCGGTATCGTCCTTCCGTTTATCTGTTTCCTTTTGCTTCAGTGCATCATCAATGTCTTTGTCAAATTGCTTTTTGGCCTCATCTTCGGCCTTCTTAAGCGCGTCGTACTCGGTTGACATGGTTTTTATGGTTTTAGGTTTAAATGATAATTAAAGTTATATATTTTTATTAAACTTATTATCAACTATTTGCACTTTTATTTTGCATTTGTCACCAATGCCCCTTTATTGTCTGTATTGTTGCCGCCATTCCCTGCCTTTTGAGGGCGTCGCTTCAGCCAAAATGGGCATTAAATTCATTTTGCACCTTACGCCTGCGCATACAAAACTTTGTATCTTTGCTGACTACATAAGCTATCTATGTCTAAAAAGAAAAACCACCCGTCCATAGACCAGGTACTAACCCAAATGGTTCTTGATATATTCGAACAAAACGGCAACACGCCATTAAATTACAAACAGGTTGCTGCCAAATTAAATGTCCGCGACCCCGACGCCCGCGATGTTATTTTCGATATCCTGAAAAACGAAACAAAAAAAGGCGTTTTAAAAGAACTTTCTCCGGGCAAGTTCCAGTTACTGGTACTGAAAACATTTATAGAAGGCGTGGTTGATATGACCAACGACGGCTCGGCCTTTATTGTCACCGGCGACGAGTTTGAGAATGATATTTTTGTTGCTCCCCGTAAACTGCGCAATGCCCTGAACGGCGACCGCGTAAAGGTTTATGTGTATGCAAAAAGCAAGGGAAAAAATAAGGAAGGCGAAGTAATAGAAATTATCCAGCGGGCAAAAATGGAGTTTACGGGCATCGTAAAGCTGTCGGAACGGTTTGCGTTTTTTATCCCCGACGACCGTAAAATGATGCACGATATTTTTATCCCGATGAGCGAGCTGAACGGCGCTAAAAACGGGATAAAAGCCATAGCTGAAATTACCGACTGGCCGGTTGAGGCCAAAAACCCGATAGGGCGCATCAAGCATATTTTAGGCAAGCAGGGCGAAAATGATACGGAAATGAATGCCATCCTTGCTGAATATGGCTTCCCTTTATCGTTCCCCACCGAAGTGGAGCATGAATCAGAAGAAATAACTGATGTAATTGCCCGGGAAGAGATCGCGAAAAGGCGTGACTTCCGGGATGTTACCACTTTTACTATCGACCCCTTTGATGCGAAAGATTTTGACGATGCCCTTTCCTTTAAATTGCTGGACAACGGCAATTACGAAGTGGGCGTGCATATCGCCGATGTATCACATTATATAAAACCAGACTCGGCGCTCGATAAAGAAGCCGAGGAGCGCGGCACATCTGTTTACCTGGTGGACAGGGTGATCCCCATGCTGCCGGAACGCCTGTCCAACGGTTTATGCTCGTTAAGGCCCAAAGAGGATAAACTTTGCTTTTCGGCTGTATTTGAGATGAATGAGGAAGCTTACATTATCAACGAATGGTTTGGCAAAACGATCATCAACTCCGACAGGCGCTTTGCTTACGAAGAGGTGCAGGAGGTGATCGAAAACAAGGCAGGGGATTTTGTTGATGAGATACAAAAGCTGAATGCCCTGGCATACAAACTGCGTGATCGTAAGTTTAAAAACGGCGCCATAAGTTTTGAGACTACCGAAGTTAAGTTTAAACTGGATGAAGACGGCAAACCGACAGGCGTATATGTAAAAGAACGCAAGGACGCACATAAACTAATCGAAGACTTTATGCTGCTGGCCAACCGTAAGGTAGCCGAATACGTGAGCAAAATGGGCAAAGGCAAGCATAAATACACCTTTGTTTACCGCGTGCATGATACGCCAAAACCCGAAGCCCTGGCTAACTTTGCCCAGTTTGCTTTAAGATTTGGTTATAAGATCAACACCAAGTCGGATAAGGAAACGGCCAAATCCCTTAACTTTTTAATGGAGGATGTGGAGGGGACAAAAGAACAGAACGTACTTACCCAACTGGCAATCCGCTCTATGGCTAAAGCCATTTACACCACAAAAAGCAGCAGTCATTATGGTTTGGCATTTGACCATTATACGCACTTTACTTCCCCTATCCGCCGTTACCCGGATGTGATGGTACACCGGCTGTTATTTCATTATCTGAATGGCGGTCAGTCGGCCAATGCCGAACATTATGAGAAATTATGCCAGCATAGTTCGCAAATGGAGAAAAAGGCGGCTGATGCCGAACGTTCATCCATAAAGTACAAACAGGCCGAATACCTGAAAGACCAGGTGGGCAGTGTTTACAGCGGTGTGATCTCCGGCGTTACCGAATGGGGCATGTACGTGGAAATTATCGAAAATAAATGCGAAGGTATGATCCGCCTGCGTGATATATCAGATGACTTTTATACTTTAGACGAAAAAAATTATGCCATCATCGGGCAGCGTAAAAAGAAGGTTTACCAGCTGGGCGATGAAGTTAAAATAAGGGTTAAAAACGTTGATCTGACGAAGAAGCAGATTGATTTTTCCCTGGTGCAAGAATAGTGAGCGGTTGATTGGGTTGATTATGTGAGTGGTTAAAAAAATAGCTTTTAACATAATCAACTATTCACTTAATCAACCTATTCAACCCAATCAACAAATTATGAGGAAACTACAAGATCTGCAGGAAATGATTAACGGGGCGGTTATTAAACTGCCTTTTCCGATCTATCCTGCAGCATTATACGAGCCGATTACTTATATCCTTTCGCTTGGCGGCAAACGGATGCGCCCGGCGCTCCTTTTAATGGCCTGCGATCTTTTTGGCGGCGACATTGAAGCTGCAATTTCACCTGCCCTTGCGATAGAGGTGTTCCATAATTTCACTTTAATGCATGATGACATTATGGATAATGCCCCATTGCGGCGCGGAAATGTCACCGTTCACGAACTCTGGAACAACAACGTAGGCATACTTTCGGGCGATGTGATGCTGATTGAGGGTTACAAGTTAATGATGCAGGTGGAAGATAAGCTATTGCGGCCGATATTGAATATCTTCAATGATACCGCAGTGGGCGTGTGCGAGGGGCAGCAGCTGGATATGGAATTTGAGGAGCGTAGTGAAGTTCATATTGATGAATATTTGAACATGATCCGCCTTAAAACCGCTGTGGTATTGGGCGGCGCGCTTAAAATTGGCGCCCTTATCGGCGGTGCTGATCCCTGGGACGCAGAATTACTGAGCGGTTTTGGTGAACATTTAGGCTTAGCTTTCCAGTTACAGGATGATATACTCGATGTATATGGCGATCCTGAGAAATTCGGCAAACAGGTGGGCGGCGACATCATATCAAACAAAAAAACCTATTTACTAATAAAGGCGCTTGAATTAGCCACAGCGCAGCAAACCAAAGAACTAAACTACTGGATTGCCCTTAAAGAATTCGACAATACGGAAAAGGTGGAAGCAGTAACCGAAATATACAACGCGCTGGAAGTACGTCAGTACGCAGAAACTGCTATGCAAACATACGCGGACAAAGCATTTGAAGCCCTCGACGCCATAAATTTAACCGAAGACCATAAACAATACCTGCGCGATTTTGCAGATGGGTTGTTGGTGAGGGAAAATTAGCAATGTCGTAATTCGGTTATTATCAGGTAATTTTAAGTACTGAAATTAGAAAATCCTGCGAAAGAAATAACATGGACTAAAATTAGCGGCGGGTGTCATTACAAGGCGCCCCTTTTTTTCCATAAAGGGACACCTTTGCTCCAGGGGCGACCACAAGGCATCGCCCCAACACATCTTTCGCATTTATAAAGATCGAATATTATAAAAC
>JBIOHE010000081.1:0-14577 GCA_044448725.1 Sphingobacteriales bacterium
TCCCTAACATGCGCGATCATTTCATGAATGTCTGGCATGAGGAACTTGCAGCTTTAAGTGCAAATTATACGCTTATTTCGGGTACCGGGCCTGAACGGTATGAAGGCGCTATTGCAGCGATTGACCGGTTTTTGGCCGGGTAATATCCCGGCAAATCCCGAATGTTGTCAACAAGCCCTACAACATCTTTTTCAAAGCATCCCTTACCACATCCCTGTTTATCCGCGATATTCGAACTTTGGTATGATCTTTCATTAACAGGGTCCCGCCGTCTTCTTTTAAAAAGCTTTTTACAAAATGAATATTCACCAGATGCGATTGATGAGTGCGGACAAAGTCATGCGGTTGCAGTATTTCTGCAAATTCTTTGAGGGTTTTACAGACAAGGATTTGCTCGCCGGCGGAGGTATGAAAAGTGGTGTAATTGTCTGATGCTTCACATCTGATGATCTCATCAATCTTAATATACCTTATCTCCTGAAGGGTTGGGAGGGCGATTTTAGGAATTTCTTTTTGTCCCCGTTCCATGTATGCTATCAGATTTTCCAGTTTGCGGTCTTTATCCTTAACCAGCAGCTTTTTACGGGCCTTTTCCACGGCTTGTATCAGTTCGGGTATGTCGATGGGTTTAAGCAAATAATCCAATGCCGAAAATTTGATGGCCTGTATGCCATATTGATCATAAGCTGTTATAAATATTACCTCGAAAACGGGATTGGTAAATGCCTTTAAAACTTCAAACCCTGATTTGTCCGGCATTTGAATATCTAAAAAAACCAATCCCGGGCAGTGCTTTTGTATGGCACTTATACCTTCATCTGCATTCAGTGCGGTGGCGGCTATAGTTATATCCGCGCAATGCGCCAGCAAAATGGTTTTCAAATTTTGAATGTTGTTTGGCTCATCATCAATAATAACACTGCTTATTTCCATCGCTTTAAAATTAGCTATATCAAACCCAATCCTTTAATGTTATGGTAATTTTTGTGCCGTTTTCGTTACTGTTAATTTGCAGATTGATTACCTGATCTTTATAAACCTGGTTCAGCAATGCTATACGTTCATCACTCAGTTTTAAACCGAACCCGCTGTTCGTTTTTACCTTATTGCCAAAGCCAGATCCATTATCGTTAACCGTTAATATCAAATTATGGGTTTGCTTAATAATATCTACTTCAATTTTGCCTTTGTTTTGGAGGGCGCTCACGCCATGTTTTGCCGCATTCTCAATAAAAGGCTGTAAAAGCATAGAAGGGATTTGGGTGTTGGCTTTATTAATAGCGGCATCAACATTAATTATATAGCTGAAACCAAAACGCAATTGCTCCATTTGCAGATAATCACTTATAATCTGCAGTTCATCTTCAAGGCTTATCAGTTCTTGCCCGCTGGCATTAAGTACCTGGCGGGTTAGTCCTGCAAATTTGGAGAGGTAATGGTTCGCGCCATCGTTATCCTGCTGGTTCATGAGGTTTTGTATAGATGTAAGCGCGTTAAACATAAAATGAGGGTTCAGTTGCGACCTTACCAGGCTTAGCTTTAAATTAGCTGTAGCCCTTTGCTGATCTGCTTTTTTTAACCTTCGTCTGTTAAATAAATAGTAGGAAATAAAAAGTACGGCAGCTAATAAAAGAAACGGTATGATTTGCCTGAGCGTAAATTTTTGACCGAATAGTAATGGGACTGTAATCTCAAAAGACAGTTTTGTTAAGTGATCTTTATCTTTAAGGCCTGTTGGATATATCAATAACTCATACTTGCCTGGCTCCTGAAAATATTCCGGAAGAAACTGATAACAGCTGTCAGTCATTCCGCTGCTAATCAGGTTAGTAAAAGCAGTAGTATCTTCAGCGTTTTTATATTTTGCAACCCAGTAAATATCATAAGGAATTGCCTTATGGCTTTTAAAATATATGGCCAGTTCATTAATTGTATCAACCGGAAAATGAAGATCTAAAGGTAACCCTGTACTACTGTCAAATTTAGTGGCATAGCCATAATTTCTTTTAACCATGCTGATATTAAAAAATTGGGATGAATGATGAATTTTGTCCGCCAAAATATGACTGATCACCGGCTTAAAGTTAGTGAGCCAGTTAAAGATCATTCCATCTCTTATATGATAGTCTTTAATGTTCACCACTTCAATCATAATTTGTTTGCCGGGCGCTTTAAATCGGCCCAAAAAACCATAAGGTGTTTTTGCACCGTATTGTTGCTGTAGCCGGGGTGTGCTCCATGGTACAATTTCTGTACTATCATTTTCTACTACATGATAACGGAAATCTTTTACATTTTTTGAATTAATACCCATGGCTACCACTGTGACGTCTGCGCTATCGGCAACGAAATAACCTATATAATTTTTTGAAAGCGACTTTACCTGATACGGTGGATACTTATTCCATCCGGCGCTAAACTTCGCCGTACTAAGAGAACGTACCCCAGCAATAAAAGGCGGATATTTATTCCATCCGGCGCTAAACTTCACCCCAAGCAGCAACGGACTTTTAGGAATAAACCGAAGAATGGGATATTTGGGGTGAGCTTTATTCCATGCAACCAGGTTGGGGGGATCATTAAGATTTAAAATATCGTATATACGGGTATTCATAACACCCTGTTGAACTGATTCGGGAACTCCTGTAAGAGGGTTGAATTGGTATCCGTCGAATTGAATCATATTTTCGGCAGGATAGGGGTTTGATGGCGAATATTCAACAGGGCTTTTCTGACAATATCCGGCAGAGGAAACTACAGTAAAAATTAAAAAGAGTAAAGTGCATTTTTTCATGTTATGGGTTTTGAAGGTAATGAATTAATGTTTAAAACTCGCTTAAATATTAAGCGGTGTAAACTCACAATGAGTATCGGACATCTCGCAAAGAGTATCTGGTAATTATAATGGAGAATTGGGAATTAATCAATTGATTAATTATTCTAACTGATTACCAGTAACTTAATTCAAGATTACAAACAGATGACCAAATCAATCAATCGCTTGATTAATTTTGTACTGTTAAAACAATGGAAAAAGAAAAAACAGATAAGAAAGACCATATCCTGGATGTCGCCGAAAAAGTGTTTTCAGATCTTGGATTTGATGGTGCTTCCACCCGGATGATCTCCGGCGAAGCAGGGGTGAACATGGCCATGCTCAATTATTATTTCGGATCGAAAGAGGGATTGTTCCTCGCAGTTTTTGAACGGAAGATCTCCTCGTTTCAAACTTTGCTGCAAAATATCGGGAACGAAGGCATTTCATCCTGGGAAAAATTAGAGAAGTGCATAGACAAATATGTTGACCGGATTATTGTGAACAACTGCTTTCATAAATTAATAAACAGGGAGATTTCGTTAAGTAAACGCACTGACCTTAGCGATAAGATCACCGAAATACTGATGACCAATGTGCTGGAGTTCAAAAAGATTTTTGATGAGGGTATTAAAAACGGCAGCTTTCGTAAAGATACAGATCCGCAATTATTGATTGCCACCATTTTTGGCACAAAAAACTATATAATTAACGCTCCTCAAATATCCTCTTTATTGCTCGGGCACGATATTCGCGACGAAAAGTTTTTAGAAGAAAAGCTTAAACCAAGAATGAAAAAATACATGAAACGACTTTTAAAAGCTTACTTAATGAATGACGATGACAATGAAAAATAATACAACCATCAACCTTAATCTCTTTAAAACAGTGTACGCAAATTTTAATCGCTTTGTTATTCCTCTAATACTGATTACCCTGCTGTTTGGAAAAACCGCAATGGCCCAGGACAGGATTATTACCCTTGATGAAGCCATTAAACTTGGCGTGGAAAGCAGCAATGTTGTAAAGCTTTCCCGGTCGAAAATTGACCAGGCAATTTCGGAATACGAGCAGGCAAAAGACAAAGCAAATCCAAGCGGAAAAGCGAGTTTTGGCTACGACCGTGCAGAAATACCCTATAATACACTCAAGCTGGGGCCAATGACTTTAGCGTTACCAAAAAATGATAATGCATATTTGGGAACAGCATCTTTAAACGAGACGATACTTGGCGCCGGTAAACTGAAATATGCGCAAAAATCAACTGAACTGCTGACCCAGGTGGCCCGCCTGGATGCTGAAAAAGATAAAGATGAGATCACTTATGATATCATCAATCAATACTATACTTTGTACAAGGTTTTACAAAGCAAGAAGGTAGTTGAGCAAAATTTAAAAACTATTGACGAACAAATACACCAGGCGCAAAGGTTTTTTGAGCAGGGGCTGGTTACCAAAAACGATGTACTGCGGTTTCAGTTACAGCGGTCGAATATTGAACTGAATGGTATCGATCTGGAAACCAACCGCAAAATTGTTAACTATAACCTTGATGTTATGCTCGGCCTACCCGAAACAACCGAGCTGATAATTAATATTATAAATGAAGATCAGCGGCAAATTGGTCCTTTATCGGGGTATATTGATACTGCACTGTCCAGCCGTGTTGAAGTAAGGCAGCTTGACCTGCGTTCGGAAGTCGCCGAAACAAACATTAAAAGCGTGAAGGCAAATACATTGCCAACACTCGGCGCATCGGCCAGCGCTTATTATATTGGTGTGCAGGCAAACCCCATTCCGCAAACCGGGGCTTTTATCACACCAATAAGCGTTGGTTTGAGCCTTTCATGGGACTTTTCGTCTTTGTGGAACAATAAAAACAAGGTGGCCGAAGCAAAAATTCAACGCGAAGAGCTGAGCTTTAGTAAAGCGATTAAAGTAAATGATGTTAAAAAAGAAGTAAATCAGGACTATCAGAGCTATGTAATGGCTTTGGATAAGATAAAGCTTTTACAAACCGCCATAGAGCAGGCTGGTGAAAACAATAAAATACTCGACTCGAAATACAGGAGCAATATAGCATCGGCAACAGACAGGGCGGATGCAGAAACCTTGCTTTACCAGGCCCAGATCAATCTTGAACTGGCTAAAGCCGATGCAGGCCTGGCATACTATACTTTAATTAAATCAACCGGAAAACTTAATAAGTAGATGTGCAGATGAGTGGATGTGAAGATGTGCAAATAATTAAAAAGCATTTAAATCAATAATTATCCATTCCCCTATTCAATAATTCAATAATTCACTAAATCAACAATTAACATACAATGGCAAAGGCACACGAAACACCAGAAAACGAAACCAAAAAGAAACCCAATAAAGTACTTCCCATCATTTTGGGTGTAATACTTATTGCAGGTATCATTTTCGGGGTCAAAGAATATATATACTACGGCAAACACATTGATACCGATGACGCGCAGGTTGACGGCGATATAAGCCCGGTAGTTGCACGCGTTGGCGGATACGTTGACAGCATCTATTTCGAGGAAAATACGCATGTAAACAAAGACCAGGTATTGGTAACCATTGACGACCGCGACTATAAAGTTAAACTTGAACAGGCAGAGGCTGCCAAAACAGGCGCAAGTGCGAACATAAATGTTGGCGAATCGCAAATTTATGCCAATGATGCCAACTCAGCGAGTGCCAGGGCACAGGTGGAATCGGCAGCGGCACGTTTAGAGAAAGTCAGCAAAGATTACCAGCGTTATGCCAACCTCGTAAAAGACGGTTCAGTTACCCAGCAGCAGTTTGACCAGGCTAAGGCAGATCTTGATGTTGCACAGGCTACCTACAGGGCTGCACAGCACCAGTACAAAGCCGCGCAGGAACAGGTCGGCGCTACAAAAAATCAACTTAATGTAACCCATACCGGCGTAAGCCAAAAGCAGGTTGATGTTGATTACGCTAAACTACAGTTATCGTACACCGTTGTGAAAGCACCGGCAAGCGGCATTGCATCAAAAAAGAATGTTCAGGTTGGTCAGCTGGTCCAGGCGGGACAAACTTTATTCTCCATAGTTAACGATAACAGCCTGTATATCACAGCTAACTTTAAAGAAACACAATTGGATAAAATACACGACGGGCAAAAAGTGGATATTGACGTTGACGCTTACCCTGAATTAAAGTTAAAGGGTGTTGTTTACAATTTCGCACCGGCAACCGGCGCTAAATTTTCCCTATTGCCACCTGATAATGCCACCGGGAACTTTGTGAAAGTTGTGCAGCGAATCCCTGTAAAAATTAAAATTAACGGCTCAAAAAAAGATCTTGACAAACTGCGCCCGGGCATGAGCGTGAGTGTGTCGGTGATTTACAAGGACTGAGTTAAGTCTGGAGTCTAAAGTCTTTTGTCCGAAGTTTATAAGAGTAAGTCGAGGTTAAATATTATTTTTTGACTTAAGACTTAGTACTCCGGACTTTAGACTAATCAAAATTCATTAACAATACTATAATAAAACAATGGCTGAAACTGGCTTTAAAAAGTGGATCATTACCATTACTGTTATCGTAGCTTCATTGCTGGAGCTGATTGATACCACGATAGTAAACGTATCCTTGCCTGTCATCCAGGGTAACCTGGGTGCCACACTTGAGGATGTTGCCTGGGTTGTTACCGGTTACGCTGTTGCCAACGTAATTATACTGCCCATGTCCGGCTGGCTTGGCAGCCGTTTCGGACGGAAAAACTATTTTATAACATCGATAATTGTATTTACCATAGCCTCCTTTTTGTGCGGCAATGCCACCAGTCTTGATCAACTGGTACTTTTCCGGATATTACAGGGCCTTGCAGGCGGGGGCTTAATTTCTACCTCGCAAGCCATATTAGTTGAGACATGGCCCCGCGAACAAATAGGTACAGCAACTGCATTGTTCGGTTTAGGGGCTGTTGTAGGGCCAACAGTAGGGCCAACCATAGGCGGGTATATTACCGACCACTTCTCATGGAGGTGGATATTTTACGTAAATATTCCTGTGGGGGCCATTGCAGCATTTTGCGCTTATACCTTTGTCCGGGAAACGCCCAAGGAGGAAAAAGGAAGGCCTATCGACTGGTGGGGCATCGCTTTGCTGGCCATTGCGGTTGGCAGTTTACAAACTATCCTTGAAAAAGGGGAATCGGAGGACTGGTTTGCTACGCCTTATATCACCGTTCTAACCATTTCCGCCATTTTAGGTGTAATACTGTTTATATGGAGGGAACTCAGCATTGATTACCCGATTGTGAACTTTGGCATTATGCGGCACAGGAGTTTTGCGGTAGGTATGTTTACATCATTCGTGCTCGGCTTTGGTTTGTATGGTTCCGTTTTCGTATTTCCGGTGTTTTGTCAGAATTTGCTTGGTTTTTCGGCCCAGCAAACGGGCGAATTGCTATTCCCGGGGGGCTTGTGTACCATAGTTATGATGCCGTTTATCGGCAAAATGCTTAACCGGGGCATTCCGGCCCAGTTTATGGCAACGGCGGGCATGTTTTTATTTTTTGTATTCACTACCATGCTCAGTAACTCCACGCTCGGCACCGGGGAAAAGGATGTATTGATCCCGCTTTTAATCAGGGGGGTAGGGATGGCCCTGTTGTTTGTTCCGCTCACTACCCTTGCCATTGCTGATTTGAAAGGCCCCGAATTAGGCCAGGGTACAGGCTTAAATAATATGATGCGCCAGTTAGGCGGCTCTTTTGGTATAGCGGTACTTACTACTATTATTCATATCAGGACGGCCAAGCACCGCAGCGACTTGCTGAGTAACGTAAACCCGTATAACAATGCGCTTATCCAACGGCTTGATATGTATCAGCATAAATTCATGGCTGTTGGTAAGTCTGCTTCAGACGCACTGCACATGGCTTATATGGCAATAGAGGGCGCTGTAACCAGGCAATCATTATTGCTGACCTATGATGATGCTTATTGGATCTCCGGGTTGGTTATGTTGTTCTCTATCCCATTACTTTACCTGCAGCCATTTAAAAAAGCGGTTAAACTGCCGGCAGACTCCCATTAAAAAGCAAAAAGCCGTCCGCCAAAAGGCGGACGGCTTTCCCCAAAAAAACTACAATTAAAATTTATCATCCCCCCGGATCCTAACTACCTTAAATTAAAATATATTATCGCGCCAGGGTTTGTTTAATCTAAGCCATAAATGTAATGGTTTTTATCCGAAAATCACAAATTTTTTTACTCAGGGAAATTTGATTTATGAAGAAAAGATGAAATTTAAGCAATCAGCCTTGTTTTTAACTAAAAAGTTACAAAAATGTGATTACCCGATTTTAGAGATAATTCGCAATAAAAATGATGCGTTGCGTTGCATTTTTAAGCCGCGCACCCAACCAGATAGTGGCCAAAAGGATAAATTATCACCACCGGAAACAAGTGTTTATTACATGCCAAACGTTTTAACCAAAGTAAAAGCACCTGTTATTAAGGCGAATAGCTATTAAAAGGCATGTTTTTCAAAAAACACTTTGTGTAATTGAAAACGAAGCGTATATTTGCCATCCCAAACGGAGAAATCCAACGGGCTAACGGAGTGGTAGTTCAGCTGGTTAGAATACGTGCCTGTCACGCACGGGGTCGCGGGTTCGAGTCCCGTCCATTCCGCTGAAAGGGCATCAAAACCCTCTTAAACCGCTTAAATCAATGATTTAAGCGGTTTTTTTATGCCAAATCGGGGATTAGTCTGATAACGGATCAGGGATCAGTCTTAAAACTTGTGGAGCAATAGAAAAATTATGGATCAAAGCAGAAAAAGAGGAAAATGCCGCTCAACACTTCTCGCTCGTCAATAAAATCGCCCTCACTTTACTCAAAAAAGACATGTCTTTAAACAGAAGCATCAGGATTAAAAGAAAGCGCGCCGGTTGGGACAGAGATTATCTCAGTAAAATATTAAATTTTTAATGCGTCTGTCCCTGGAGTGACAAGGCATTAACTTGTAAATTCCCTCCATTTTTCGTATATTTGAGTTTAAACAGGCTCTTAATTTAAGCCCGGTGCATCCCAAAAAAAACAAACCTGTAATTTTTCACACAACCGCCCAAAAGGCTATTTTTTAAGAAAACTACTTTACGCCCTTTAAAATAATGATATATTTATTTGATTTACAATGTATTAATGAAAAATACATTTGTTTTTTTGTAGCAGACTAAACGCCTTTAGCCTGCGCAATGGAGTTTTTTATCATACCCTAAACGCGTTTAGCCTTCAGAAATGAAATTTTTATCGTACCCTAAACACGTTTAGCCTTCAGAAATGGGTCTTTTCTCACACCCAAAAGGCATTTGGCCTGCGCGATTTTTTCTTTTCGCACGCTCTAAACGGGTTTAGCCTGCAGGAATAGCCCCGGTCTATTGAAAGCCGCACCCGGTCGGCTTTCTCCGGGCCTTTGTCGGTTAGCTGCTAAAGCGCAGGAGAAAAAGTTACCGGGTTCACTATATTTGTTTAGTACAAACAAACTATTTATACCATGAAAGCCATAAAAGCTACCCTGATTAAATTACTTGCCGCAGGTTTTTTTCTGATAACCCTGGTTTACACTGCCGGCGAATGTGCCGCGCAGCCCACACCTGTACGCACCCTGCTCGCCCTTTCAAAAGGCGACCACATGTTGGCGATCATTGACCCGGCTACCCTGAAGGTGATCGCAACTGTGCCCGTAGGTTCCGATCCGCATGAGGTGGTTGCCGCAGCCGACGGAAAGACGGCTTATGTAACTATCTATGGCGGCGGCAGCCTGCACGAACTGAACGTGATAGATCTGGTGGCCCAAAAAGCATTACCCACCATTGATACCAGGCCCATGATGGGGCCGCATGGCATTACGTTTGTTGATGGCAAGGTATGGTTCACCGCAGAAGGCACCAAAACCGTTGGCAGGTATGATCCGGCAAGCGCCAAATTCGACTGGGTGATGGGAACCGGGCAGGACAGAACGCACATGATTTATGTCACCGCCGATGCCAAAAGGGTGTACACCACCAACGTGTCATCCGGGACGGTCAGCATTTTGGTGGATAGCCTGATCAAGCCAAATGCTTTCCCAAACGGGTTTACACCGCCGCCGCATTGGGACTGGGTACAAACCCTTGTTCCTGTATCCAAAGGTTCCGAAGGCTTTGACGTATCGCCCGATGGGAAAGAATTGTGGACAGCCGCCTCCGACGACGGCACTATTGCCATCATCGACCTGTCAGCTAAAAAACTGACCACAACTATTGACGCCAAAGTTACAGGCGCTAACCGCCTGAAGTTTACACCAGACGGCAAGCGTGTGCTGATCACGAGCCTGAGAACCGGCGACCTGTTCATTTATGACGCAGCAACGCATCAGGAAATTAAAAAGCTGAATACCGGAAAGGGCGCAGCGGGCATCCTCGTAGATGATGACGGATCACGCGCATTTATAGGCTGCACTGCCGACAATTATGTAGCAGTTATCGACCTGAAAACGCTAACAGTCTCCGGGCATATTGCTGTAAAAGGGGCAGATGGCCTGGCATGGGCGGTAAGGCCGTAGGGTTAAGTCGGAAGTCATAAGTTATAAGTCGAATTTTGCTCTTTTTTTACTTTCGACTTAGGGCTTTCGACTTCAGACTTAGTCATTGTCCCGCTGATTTAGCCGGCCCTTCATATAAACAAGAAAACGGTTTGGGCTATAATAATACCGGCTGTGTCTTTCGGCATTACTGATGACAGTCTTCAAATACCCGGCAGAATAGTGTTTTACGGCGATTGCAAATAACTCGGGAAAGCAAGCGGCATCATTTTGGACGTTTGTATATACATAATCATCTGACTTGCGGACAATCGCTTCTAACAGTTTGTTTTTTTCAGCAAGTACCATTGGTTCAAAATATTGTAAAATAAGACTGAAGGGTGTATATGACTCAATATACTCAATCATTTTCTTATAGCCTTTTTCGTAATTCATTAGTTTGAAACAAAATTCCGTTGCCGGGTTGTTCCGGTTTCGGGAAGCATTGCGTGCTCTTGCTAAAATTTTGGTGCGCCATTTTTTTCTTTCTTCTTCCGGCAGCGTGTTAATGATAAAAAGATAGTCATCAAACTCAAATGTATATGGAAAAAGCACCGACAATATTTTTGCCAGATTTTCATTGTCCTTTTCAATAACAAATATCTCTTTTAAACTTTTTAAATAAGGAACATTGTATTCTTCCCTGAAATTGCTTTGGATCTGCTCGTTGCAATATTTTTTTGCGATAGCTAAATGGTTATTTTCAATTAACAGGCCGATCAGTTTCTGATTGTATTCATTATCAAAACGGAGAGGTTTAAACAGGCGGTAATGTTTGGGAAACAGACCGTGTCCTTCTGTTATTTCAAAAATGAATTTGCAATAAAGTGGGCCGTTGAACATCTCGTCGGGATTGCTTTTCCCAAATTGCATTGCCAGCAAATCAACTATTTTTATTTTCCGGTCCTCGTCACTTATATCAATAATATTTTTCAGATGAATCAGATAATGTAACCTTACCTTGTTTACTCCATCAGGGACAACGCTGATAAAGTGACTGATCGCTTTGTCCCATGAATCTTCATTTTGCAGATTTCTGACAGGTTCCTGCGATTTTTGCAAAATACCATCAACAAATTTTGGAATTCTGTTACTGCTGGTATCAGCTTTAACCTGAAACGCAAGGCAGCTTTCAAGCATGGTATGGAAATTCAAAAATGATTTCTCATCTTTTGGGTTCTCCTGGTAATGCGTTATAACAGGCGCATGCATTTGCGACCACAATTCAACAAGCTTTTTTAATTGTGTCAGGTCTATAGTCTTTTTATTGCCAGCGACAGCTTTGATAGCATCCTGGGTGATCTTTGTTACTTCCGGCGGCGTGAGCTGCTCTTTTACGGAGAAATGATGGACAAATGATAGTTCGATATCTTTATTTTTTCCAATCAGTTCATTTACCCAGGCTTTCAGTTCGTCCGGCCCTGTAGCTTCAAGCAATGCTTCCGCTTTGCTTCGTTTTTTCTTTATTTTTACGGTGTCTTTTGTTTTTTCTCCGGTTGCCAAGTGGATCAGCAAGGCTGCCTTATGCCGGCAAAAACTTACGTTGCTGTCACAATCGCAGGTATGCAGGGCAATTTTGTTACCTGTTTTAACCGTTAATGAAACATCAAAACTTTCACCTCCTTCATCTACGTAAGCTACAAAATGCCCTTTTTCTGTTTCATCGCATTCCCTCACTTTATTTTTTTTCGCAAGCAATATTATATCCTTAGATAACCTGATCGCATAGTTTTTAAGCGTTAGTTCCATATCCGTTAAAGCGTAAATGCCAAAATTAGCATGTATTGCCGAAACACAAAGGGAAAGTTTTCAGGCGGGGAGATAATTTTTGTAATAGTGTCTTTAAGTGAAAATCCGCCCGGTATATGTGCGGCGACTTTTAATGTATTTGTTATGGGCGCTGCAACGTGCCGGATCTTTTTGGAGGATTGGAATGTTTTGGATAGTTGTATATAACCAATGTGACCTTAGTCTACATGCATATCGCATCCGAAGTTACAAACTTCGGAGAGCGGCAGAAAGAGTTGGAGCTTTCCCGATGGCTTTTTGTTAATTTTACCAACATTAAATCTTAACTCATGATAATCGAAATCAATACAATTGCAGAATTGCTGGCAAACTTTATTCCGCAGGGAGTTAGTCAAGTCGAACAAGCGATTGAAGAAGAATACATCAGCCATCCGGTTACGATAGGCACTATGTATGAAGGGCTGACAAAAGAAGTCTTGCAGCGCTCGGTGTTTGCCGGTTTGAATTTAAAAACATTAACTAATTGCCATATTGAGGGCTCTAAAAAGGAGTTTGACGTCTTACTAATTGAGGGCGATGCAAAACAACTGCCCTTTTCCGATCGCTACGTCGTGAAGCCAGAGCAGGTCATCGCGGTCATACAGGTCAAAAAGAACTTGTATTCGTCCGACCTTGCTGATAGCTATGAAAATATGAAAATGCTAATCGATCGATATGATGATAAAGATCTCGAAGATTATATGGTACGTCTGCTGCGTGATGGTTTCAGAGCAATCTGCCACAAAGAGATTCTTACAGAGTCTCAGCAATCGTTATCTGATGCAGAATTAGCTATCTATTGGTCTCTTCGTGCTGATGCCCTATTACCGGTAAGGGTTGTTTGGGGTTTCAATGGCTTTGCAAGCGAGCATTCCTTTCGTGAATCCTTTTACCAATATCTTTCGGGTAATATTACTAAAGACATTGAGAACTATATTGGATACTACGGTCCACACAACTTTCCCAGCTTAATAATTTGCGGCGGCTATTCTTTATTCAAGATGAACGGTATGCCATTTGGCTACCCATTATTCCCAGACGGAAGCTGGCCTTTCTATGCGTCCACGCCTGAAAGCTATACCAAATACGTATTAGAACTCATTTGGACGCGTCTCAGTTATAAGTTTGAATTGCCATCTGAAATTTTCGGGGATGACCTTGAAATCGAACAAGTGAATTCATTTCTTGATTGTACCTATGGCACCCTCGGCGATAAAGGAGGCTGGCACTATCACGCTTTCCAGCCAAAAAAGGAATTTTTCAACACTCCATTGGCGGTAAAAGAATGGGAGCCAGTATTTATTGATCAAAAGCAATTCGTCATTATAGAGGAATTGGGAAGTAAAGGAAAGATCAATATAGTTGAGGATGTCGATCTGGCGGTATTTGTAACTGAGGACGAGGCATATGCCTCGTTGCAGGAATTTATTGACAAGTTGATAGCAACAGGACTGGTTTACCTGAATGGCCAAATTCTTCGGCTGCTAACCGATCAATGCCAGTGCGTTTTCCTGCCTGATGGACGCGTCGTTGCCGGTGAAAATAAAAGTGGCCGACTGACGAACTGGGTTATGAAGCACACTACTATTGATAGACAAGCAGAGAACGATGAAGGAAAGAAATGACAAACGCGGCCATAAGCATATCTTCTTATTATGCCACTAAAGGTATCAGGTAAATTTCGTATAATTACCAAACGCTGCCAGGGTTAGCTGCTTTTGGTAATTCATTTCATCCAATAGCTGATGTACATGAATATTGTATTGCCAGAAATAACGAAGGCTGCTACAATTTCTTATAACAGCCTAATCATTTTGTAGAGGGGAGCAGGATCGAACTGCCGTCCGCCTTGGGGCGGATATGAATCCTGCGCTCTAACCATCTGAGCTACCAAATTTCTCACGAATAATATTCCAGACGAATTTTCTGCCCTGAGTAGATTTCAAGTAATTCTCTCTTTTTATAGCTTCAGTTTTTGTTTGATATTCTTCGGTGTGCGCAATTACCCAGGGTCGGTATCTTAAGGTATATCCTTTGGTGGCCAATTCGTTATGGGAAAGAAAACGATTTTTGAGATCAGATGTGAAACCTATGTAGATTTTATCATAGGAGGGTGAATAAAGTACATAAACAGTGAACATAGGTTTGAGTTAAAAAGAAAAGCCCCATAAATGGGGCTTTCTGCATGTAGCGGGGAGCAGGATCGAACTGCCGACCTTAGGGTTATGAACTTCATTAATACTGATTTCTTATGATGTAAAATGTGCTTATATGGCATTTAAACGCGGTTTTTGCTCCATATCAAACCATGAAAAAACATAAGAAAACGCCAAATGTTGTACCTATGTTGTACCCAATATCAATAA
>JBIOHE010000082.1:0-14550 GCA_044448725.1 Sphingobacteriales bacterium
AACAATTTGTTTATTTATACATTTAAACAAAAGCATAAAGGGGGCTTATTTATTTAATTTGATTTGATACTTAAATTACAAATTAATGTACAATTTTACCCCGGCAAACCGGATCAGCTATCACAGGTTATAAGTGAAAATAATGAAAAACCGCATGTTAACCTCATTGTCATCGTTAACAAGTCAATTTAATGAAAATTGTTTAAGCACACATGAATAAAAACTACTATGCCATTATTATGGCGGGCGGTATCGGAAGCCGTTTTTGGCCCATCAGCAGGACCTCACATCCAAAACAATTTATAGATATTTTAGGTACCGGGAAAACGCTTATACAAAACACGTACGATCGTTTTCTGAAAGTTTGCCCTAAGGAAAATATCTATATCGTTACCAATGAAATATATACCGGTTTGGTAAAAAAGCAATTGCCGGACATGGCCGACGACCAGATACTGACGGAGCCTGTAATGCGCAATACCGCTCCGTGCATTGCTTATGGCTCGTTTAAGATTGAAAGCCTTAATCCTGATGCTGCAATTGTTGTGGCGCCGTCTGACCACCTGATACTGGACGAGGATGCATTCATAACCGCGATAAAAAAATCATTGGAAGTTGCCGAAAAAAACAACTGCCTGATTACTTTGGGAATTAAGCCTTCGAGACCTGATACCGGATATGGTTATATTCAATACACCAGCCAAAGCTTTAATAATGATTTTTTTAAGGTAAAAACGTTTACTGAAAAGCCGACGCTTGAAATAGCAAAAAACTTTATTCAAAGCGGCGATTTTTTGTGGAACGCCGGGATCTTTGTTTGGTCGGCAAATGCAATTGTGAATGCTTTTAGCCAGTATTTACCCGAAATGCACGAAATTTTTGCTGAAGCCCGCCCGGTTTACAATACGGCTGATGAAAAAGTTCATCTTCATAAATCTTACCTGCAGTGCACAAATATCTCCATCGATTATGGGATTATGGAAAAAGCGGACAACGTATATGTTTTGCCGTCGGAATTCGGTTGGTCTGACCTTGGGACCTGGGCTTCCATTTACCAGCTTGCCGAAAAAGACTATGTTGGCAATGCGGTGATCCCGTCGGAAAAAGTGATCATGTACGATTCATCCGATTGCATGGTAAATGTGCCCGGCGAAAAGCTGGTGATATTACAGGGCCTGCATGATTTTATTGTGGTCGAAGCAAATAATACCCTGCTGATATGCCCCCGCGACCAGGAACAAAACGTTAAGAAGATAGTCGCGGATGTGAAACAACAGTTTGGGGCGAAGTATATTTAGGGGGAGAGACTAGAGGTTGGAGATTGGAGTTTAGATAAAACGAGACAATTGGAATCTCTGGAGTTTCCAATCTCCAATCTCTAACCTCTAATCTCCAATCTCTGCCTTATCGCTTCATATAAAATAATCCCGGTCGCTACCGAAACATTCAGCGACTCGATCTCACCATACATTGGTATTTTAGCTAAGTAATCTGACATCCGGATTATCTCATTGCGTACGCCGTCTTCTTCGGAACCCATAATGATGGCCGTTGGGGCTGTATAATCAGGCGCGTAAATATCATCTTTGGTTTTTTCGGTGCAGCAAACTAATTGCAAACCTGATTCCTGCAAAAACTTTACGGTTTGTATAAAATTGTCGTGCCTGCAAACCGGGATCTTGTATAAGGCCCCTGCCGACGTTTTTATAGCATCGGGGTTTATTTGGGCTGACCCTTTCGCCGGTATCACGATAGCGTGTACACCAGCGCACTCAGCGGTACGGGCAATGGCGCCCATGTTACGCACATCGGTAATGGCATCCAAAACCAATATTAAGGGCACCCCGCCATTTTCAAATACCTGCGGAATGATATTTTCGATCTTCTGATAAACAATAGGCGAAATAAACGCGACCACGCCCTGGTGGTTTTTCGGGGTTAAGCGGTTAAGCTTTTCAACGGGAACCTGCTGGGCCGTAATCTGGTATTCATTCAACAGGTCTTTAAGCTCGTTAAGCAGGCTTCCGCCGATACCCCTTTGCAGGTACAGGGCTTCAATTTCTTTACCCGAACGGATGGCTTCTACCACTGCCCTGATGCCAAACACCATTTGATTGCTTTCCCGCGCCGGCCTTGAATTATACGTCATTTTTTTATTTTACTGAAAGTTCCGCCTTTCGGGCAGACAGGCAAAAGTAGCCATATTAATTGATTTAGCACTTATTGAACTGAAGCGGCGTTTGGGTCTGTTTTATTTAATTAACATTTCCAATCTTTATTAACATTCGCCTAAATACTTGATTTATAAATATAAATTTTGTATATTAACATCTTACTAACACGGGGTGTTAATAAAGTATTTTTCTCAACAATTTTTGTTGATTGTCGGATAGTTAAATACAAATATTATCCACTTTTAAATAAGCCGTTAAAAATGCACTATTGAAAACCAATCGGCGGAACCGTTCATTTTTTGTATATTTTTGACAACGATGATTATTGAGAACGAAAACCAGTTTAATAAACCGAATACCGGCGAAAGAAAAAGCAGGATTACAAACCCAACCCCTTACAGCGGACTGGGCAAACTTCCGCCACAGGCAACTGACCTTGAGGAAGCTGTATTAGGTGCTTTGATGCTCGAAAAAGACGCACTGTCATCTGTTATTGACATCCTGAAACCCGAGGTTTTTTATAAAGATAACCACCAGAAAATATTTCATGCCATACGGCAGCTGTTTGAAAAATCGTCCCCGGTTGATATCCTTACCGTGACAGCCCAATTGCGCAAGCAGGGTGAGCTGGAGATGATCGGCGGCGCATATTATATTACTGAACTAACTAACCGCGTTGCATCCGCAGCCAATATCGAGTTCCACTCGCGGATCATCATTCAAAAATTTATACAAAGGGAGCTGATCAGGATCTCCACCGATGTTATACAAAGCGCCTATGAAGATACAACCGACGTGCTCGACCTGTTAGACAAAGCCGAAAAAAATCTTTTCGAGATCGCACAGAACAACCTTCGCCGCGATTCGCGCAAGATGGATGACCTGATGCACGAAACCTTGAAGGAAATTGAAGCGCTGAAAGATAAAAAAGATGGCTTAACAGGCGTCGCTTCGGGTTTCACCGACCTTGACCGGATGACTTCGGGCTGGCAAAAATCGGACCTTGTAATTATAGCTGCCCGCCCCGCGATGGGTAAAACAGCATTTGTATTAAGCTGCGCCCGCAATGCCGCGGTTGATTTTAACAAGCCGGTAGTTGTGTTTTCGCTCGAAATGTCCTCGGTTCAGTTGGTTAACCGTTTAATATCCGGGGAAACCGAAATTGAACAGGAAAAAATCCGTAAGGGTAATCTCGAAGAATGGGAATGGGCGCAGATCCACTCAAAAATTGGACGCCTCGAACAGGCCCCTTTAATTATTGATGATACTCCCGCACTGAATATTTTTGAATTCAGGGCAAAATGCCGCCGTTTAAAATCACAGCATGATGTACAGTTAATCATCATCGACTACCTGCAATTAATGCAGGGTAAAAGCGGCGATGGCAAAGGCGGCGGCAACCGTGAACAGGAAATAGGTAGCATATCAAGGGCCCTGAAGTCGGTAGCCAAAGAACTGAATGTACCGGTAATTGCGCTTTCGCAATTAAGCCGTGCGGTTGAAAACCGTCCCGGCGGCTCAAAACGGCCTATGCTTTCGGATTTACGTGAATCCGGCTCTATTGAGCAGGACGCGGATATGGTGCTGTTCCTTTACCGCCCCGAATACTACGGACTGGAAGTGGATGAAGACAACAACCCAACCCAGGGTGTGGGCGAGATCATTATTGCCAAGCACCGTAACGGTGAAACAGGCCGGGTGAGGTTGAAATTCGTTGGAAAATACGTGAAGTTTACCGATCTTGACCAGGGTATGGACGGTTCTTTTTCTCCGGGTAATGCATTTTCAGGCTTAACCCCATCGCAGGATTTTGAAAAACCAAGCAACTTTATCATCAGGCCGTCCAGCATGAATGATATGGAAGATGATCAGCCGTTTTAGGTTGTAATTGTTTAAGAGGTTGTAAAAGTTAAAAGGGTTTCCTCCTGTCTGACATACCTTTTTAACTTTTACAACCTCTGCAACTTTTAAAACCTTTGCAGCCTCAATTAAAATACCAACCCCAAAACAATCCCGATGATAATAATCACCGGGGTTTTTATTTTTGTGAAATTCAAAAGTAAAAAGGTGGCTATCATAATTAAATAAGCCAGCCAGTTTAAGCCGAAAGGCCGCGCCAGTAATATTAATGCCGTCGCCATAAAACCGACCGCCACGGCGTTGATGCCACTCAGGGAGTTTTTTATACGGGTGATTTTTTTAAGATCGTTCCAAAAGGGGACTATAAATAAAATGAGGATAAGACCCGGCGCGTTAATACCTATCACAGCTACCAAACTGCCGGTTATCTGGCCGATTATACCAGTCCCTTTATTGCCCATGCTCATACCACCCAAAAACGAAGTAAACGAAAACGTAGGTCCCGGTAAAGCTTGCTGCAGGGCATAACCCGAAAGAAATTCAGAATTGGTAAGATAATGTTTAACCTCAACAAATTCGGTGTACATCAGGGGTACCAAAACCTGGCCGCCGCCAAAAATCAAAATGCCGTTGCGGTAAAAGTTTTCAAACAGGCGGATAGGCAAACTGAATGGTGATGTTTGGTTTACCACAGCACCCATAGCCGCAAAAAACAGTAATATGCCAATAAAGTACATAACCTTTTTTGGATTTACATTTGAAAACAGCTTTACGCGTAATTCATTTTCCTGGGGTTGCGTTTCAAGGGCCGAGGAAATAATCCCGCCCAACATAATAAGTATGGGGAAAGCGTAGGCATTCTGCAATATCAGCGTAGCAATCAGCGAGCCGATGGCCAGCATGGTGCTTACCCTGCTTTTCAGAAATTTATTGGCAAAAGTATAGGTAGCATAAGCCACAATACCCACTGCTATCGGTTGTACAAAACGCAGTACTTCGGCAAATTTGGCCCGGTCGGCAAACATTTTATAGCTGATGGCAGCCAAACACATAATGGTTGCCGATGGCAGTATCCAAATGAAAAAAGTAAGAATAGCCAGGCGCAGCCCGCCAACTTTCCACGCTATGCCGACCAATGTTTGTGTTGATGAAGGCCCTGGCAATAATTGCGATAAGGCATTCAGCTCCATCAACTCGCTTTCGGTTATGTAACGCCGTTTTTCTACAAACTCACGCAGCAATACAGCAATATGCGCCTGCGGACCGCCAAATGCAGTAAACGTGTAAAAAATTACATCACGTATAAATAAAAGCTTGCGTTTAGTCATTCGTTCATTGGTTCATTAGTTCAATGGTTCAATGGTTCGCTTCATTAAAACTAATGAACTAATCAACCAATGAACGAATGAACCGGATTTTAATAATCATCCTCATCTTCCCCCGTTGCCATGCGGTACACTGCCTGTAATTCCGAAAAAGCATGATTATCGCGCTGTTCCCGGGTAATTTTCATGCCCGTTTCGTAAGTATTTATCGCATCCTGTTTGCGGTCCAAAGCTTCATAAAGTTTTCCCAGATGGTAATAGGTGCCCCCGTAATTGGGATGGTTATTCACCAGATCCTCATAATATCCCAAAGCCTTACCTGTTTCATTTAGGCGAAGGTACTCGGTAGCCAGCGCATATTTCAGGAACGGATCATCCGGTTCATTCTTTAAAAATTCTAATAGCTTCGTTAATCTGCTTTCCGTCATTTTAAACTGTCTCTTTTTTAACTAAATTTGCAAAAACCTATTTTTTATGAAAATACTGGTATGTATAAGTAATGTCCCTGATACAACGACAAAAATAACTTTTACTGACAACAACACCCAATTTAATACAAACGGGGTTCAATTTATATTAAACCCTTATGATGAAATTGCACTTGCCCGCGCTATTGAGCTGACTGACGGCGGCAATGGCACGGTGACTGTAATAAATGTTGGTGAAGTTAATACAGAGCCGACAATACGAAAAGCCCTTGCCATTGGCGCTACGGACGCTGTACGCATCAATGCAAAGCCGCATGACGCCTGGTTTGTTGCTTTCCAGGTGGCTCAGTACATCAAAACAAACCCGTACGACCTGATATTAACCGGCAGGGAATCTATCGACTACAATGGCTCGAAAGTGGCTGCAATGCTGGGTGAATTTTTAGACCTTCCCTCTGTTTCCATCATAAAAAAACTGGAAATTGAAGGAGGCCATGCTACCGTTGAGCGTGAAATTGAAGGCGGAAAAGAGGTTTTAACTGTACCACTGCCATTTATTGCCGGCGCGGCAGAAGGTGTTGCCGAACCGAAAATACCCAATATGCGGGGGATTATGTCGGCACGGACCAAACCTTTAATTGTTATTGAAGCTGTTGAGGTGAAAATATTTTCGGAAGTCATCAGTTATGAAACTCCGGCGCCGCGTGGCCAGGTAAAATTGGTTCCGGCTGATGATGCAGCGAAACTGGTAAGTTTATTGCACACGGAAGCAAGGGTTATATAAATATCAATCAAATTCGAATGAAGAACCAAGAACCAAGAACCAAGAGTCAAGAATCAAGAGTCAAGAATCAGGACAAAAGGGAATATCCTTTCGGATGTATTTTTTCTGCCTCTTGATTCCTGGCTCTTGATTCTAAATACTATTTTAAATCTTAATATGTCAGTTTTAGTATATACAGAAAATTCGGATGGCAAATTCAAAAAATCAACTTTTGAAGCCGTTTCTTACGCCCGTGCCGTTGCGGATCAAAATAACACCAGCCTCACCGCTATTTCTATCGGCGATGTAAGTCAGGCTGAATTAGCGCTGATCGGTAATTACGGTGCTGATAAAATATTAAATGTATCCAACGAAAAGTTAAAGAACTTTGTGAACCAGGCTTACGCATCGGTAATTGCGGAAGCTGCAAAAAAGCAGGGCGCAACTATTATCGTACTGTCCAACTCTTTTTCGGGGCGTGGTTTGGCGCCGCGTTTAGGTGTTAAACTGGAAGCGGGTGTGGTTGATGGCGCCGTATCATTGCCCGATCAGGGCGAAGGCAAATTCAGGGTTAAAAAAACAGCTTTCTCGGGCAAGGCATTTGCCATAGTTGAATTGACATCGGCCAATAAAATTATCTCGTTAACGCCTAATGCCTACAAAATTGTTGAAACTGCGTCAAAAGCAAGTATTGAGGATTTTAGTATTGATGTTAAACCATCTGATTTTGCTGCGGTGATTAAAGAAATTGTGCGTTCCGCCGATAAAGTTTCCTTGCCCGATGCGGATATAGTAGTATCGGGCGGACGCGGCCTCAAGGGACCCGAAAATTGGGGGATGATAGAAGAACTCGCCGGGTTGCTTGGCGCTGCACTGGCCTGCTCCAAGCCTGTTTCGGACGCCGGCTGGCGGCCGCATAGCGAACATGTTGGACAAACTGGCATTGCTGTCAGTCCAAATTTGTATATTGCGATAGGAATTTCAGGGGCTATACAACATCTTGCCGGGGTAAGTTCCTCAAAAGTGATCGTTGTTATAAATAAAGATGCAGATGCCCCGTTTTTCAAGGTGGCCGACTATGGCATCGTCGGCGATGCATTTGAAGTGGTGCCGGAATTAATAAAGGCTATTAAAGAATATAAAGCTTCGGCTTAAAAAAGGATCTGTTGTGATGGGTAATGATATGAAAAAAATAAAACTGGATATTGTTGGCTTGTCTTACAGCCAAACACAATCCGGTGCCTATGCCCTGGTTTTAGGCGAAGTTAGCGGACGCAGAAGGCTCCCGATCATCATCGGCAGCTTTGAAGCACAGGCTATTGCGATAGAGATAGAAAAAATGACGCCAAGCCGGCCACTCACCCACGACTTATTTAAAAGTTTTGGTCAGGCCTACAATATCGCGGTACAGGAAATCATCATTTATAATTTGGTTGATGGGATATTTTACTCGAAACTCATCTGTTCTGATGGTAAAAAAGTAGTTGAAATTGATGCCCGGACCTCAGATGCAATTGCAGTGGCTGTAAGGTTCGACTGCCCGATTTATACCTACGAATTTATACTTTCAAGCGCGGGTATTGTGATTGAGGGTAATGATTTTGTATATCTTGAGAATATCAATGAAAAAACCGAAGAAAAAACAAGCGCCGCCCCGGCGGGAAGCTTTAATTCATTGAGCATCGAAGAATTAAAAAACAAACTTCAGGAAGCGCTCGCCGAAGAATCTTATGAAAAGGCAGCTAAGATACGCGATGAACTGAACAGGCGGAAAGCTTCGTGATTTAGATCAGAAACAGGGGACGGAAGCTTTTGAATATATAAGCCGGATGCGCTTTGTATAATATCAAACGTAGATTTTCCCCTCTTTGGGTGATTTTCTTAAATCCCATATCTCAAATCTCATATCTTTTCAATATCTTAACCCCTTATTTAATCATATCACGCTTACATGGAAAGATATACCGGTTTAATAGGTATTGCACTAATTTTCGGGATCGCGTTTGCAATGTCAAACAACCGCAAGGCTATTAATTACAGGGTGGTGTTATCCGGTTTAGGTATTCAACTATTATTGGCGCTTTTTATCCTGAAAACTACTATAGGTAAAGATGTTTTTGGTTTTTTAGCCACCATAGTAAAAAAAACATTATCGTTTTCAGATCAGGGGGCCGAATTTGTTTTCGGGGTTGTTGCCAATAAAGATGCACAACTGACCAAAGTATTGGGCGCACAATACGGCTTTATTTTCTTTTTCAGGGTAATCCCGACCATCATATTTGTGGCTGTATTAATCAGCATCCTTTATCATCTCGGCATTATGCAAAGGGTTGTAAAAGTATTTGCATGGATAGTTTATAAAGTGATGGCTGTTAGCGGTGCCGAAGCGGTTTCAAATGTGGGCAGCGCCTTTGTTGGTCAGGTTGAAGCCCAGATTATGATAAAACCTTATTTAAAAGCGATGACCATGTCGGAACTTCTGGCTTCGATGACGGGTAGTATGGCCTGTATTGCCGGCGGGGTAATGGCCACCTATATCGCATTGGGTGTACCCGCCGAATATTTACTGGCAGCCAGCATTATGGCCGCCCCCGGCGCACTGGTGATCTCAAAAATTGTATGGCCCGAAACAGAGGTATCAGAAACCAAAGGGAAAGTATCATTAGAAGTAAAAAAGACAGACGCTAACCTGGTAGGCGCCATATCACACGGGGCAAGCGATGGTTTAAAAATCGGTTTAAATGTAATTGCTATGCTGATCGGTTTTATCGCCATTATTGGCCTGCTCGACTATGTTTTGGGTAAAACAGGCTACTTTTTAGCCACCAACCTGCACATGGGCCTTGATTTTATTAATATCGACTTAAAAACATTAAGCCTGAAACAAATATTAGGGTCGTTGTTTGCTGTTTTTGCCTGGGCCATGGGTGTGCCGCATAAAGATATCCAGACCGCAGGCTCGTTAATGGGTACAAAAATGGTTTTGAACGAGTTTGTGGCCTATCTCGACCTGATAAAAATAAAAGGGACAATGGCCCCTAAAACATTGATAATTACAAGCTTTGCCCTTTGCGGTTTCGCTAATTTTAGTTCCATTGCCATACAGGTTGGAGGTATTGGCGAGCTTGCTCCCGAAAGACGCGCCGATTTGGCTAAATTGGGTATTAAAGCGCTCATCTGCGGCACGCTTGCTTCCTATTTATCGGCTACAATTGCCGGGATATTAATGTAAAACCAATGAAAAAGCACTACAGGACCGAAAATGATTGTTTGAACTGCGGCGCAACCCTACAGGGTCCATTTTGCCATGTATGCGGCCAGGAAAACCTGCAGATCAAAGAAAGTTTCGGGCACATGATGAATCACGCCATAAGCGATTATTTTCATTTCGACCATAAGTTTTTTCATACCTTAAAGCCCTTATTTTTTAAACCGGGGATGCTGACCAATGAGTATATGGCCGGCAGACGTACCCAATACCTTCACCCGGTTAAAATGTACATATTCATCAGCATTGTTTACTTTTTATTGCTGTTTCAGCAAAAAAATCAACCTGTCAACGTTGAGCATAGGAGCATGACCGCTAAGGAACTAAATGCCGCAGTCAAAGCCGTCAATGATAATACTTATATGCCCGCCCAGGCAAAAAAAGAAGTCGTTGCAGATTTGTATAAAGCCAACGGCTATTTAATAATAAACAACAAACTCGCAAAGGACACATCAAAAAAGGCCAAAGCCCAAAGCGAAACGGATGCAACAAATCACGGCATGATAAATGTAACAACTAATGATACCTCGTACGCTCAGTATTTAAATTCCCAGCAAAAGCTGCCAGCGCCAAAACGCGATGGCTGGTTCAAAAGTTATTATTATAAAAAAGCTTTTGCCATAAGGCAGCAAAAAATAAACATCAAAGAAGTTATTGAGGATGGCTTAAAGCACAATTTTCCAAAAATGATGTTCGTGCTGCTGCCATTGTTCGCGCTAATACTAACGATTACTTTTCGGCGAAATAAGAAGTTTTATGTTGAGCACCTGATCTATTCTTTTCACTTACATTGCTTTCTCTTTCTGTTTTTAGCGATATTGATGATCATAAAATTTGCCGTCCCGGATAATTGGGACACGTTTACGGGCTGGCTGACTTTTGCCGCAGTAGTAATAATTTTCTGGTATATATACCGGTCATTAAGGGTAGTTTACAACCGAAGCAGGTGGAGAACTATTAGCAAAATGACAGGAATATCGATTTCCTATTCAATCGTATTCGGCATTTGCTGGTTGTTTCTGCTTCTATTCACCTTTGTCACCGCCGTATAATTATTAAACATTACTTAATCGCGGCCACTGTAACACCGTATTTGCAATTAACTAAAGAATATTACTGCCGGGGTAAAACTAAAAAGCAAGACCGATTGTACCAGCCTTGCCTTTTGAAAAATTTTATTTAAGATATAGTTTTAAAATGCGTCCAACGCTTCAGTTGGTTTGCCTGTACTGTCAAAAGCCCCTAAACTATAACTGTTTGTGTACGCTTCAGGCTCCCAGTAAAAAACACCCAGGCCGTTACCGCCGGAAACTGAATTTACTTTGGTGATAATATCGGTAAGGAAATCCCGGGTTGTAGCTGGTTGAGTCGCATCCATGCCAACCTCAACAACCATGCAAGGTGTTGAATAGCGTGAGGTCATATCGTTTATGTTTGTCAGGCATTGGGTGTCAAGGGTGGCATAATTAGTAGTTGAGGGGTAAAGGGACATCCCTATAATATCCCATTGGGCGCCGTTAGCCTTTAATCCGTCAAATATCCAGCGGAACAAGGTATTATCATAGCCATTTGATATATGCACAATTACTTTTGTTGTGCTGCTTACCGATTTAACAGCCGAATATCCGTTCTTAATCAGTGCTGCAAAATTTGCCATATTGGTAGAAGCGCGACCATCCTCCCATAACATACCATCATTGGTTTCATTGCCAATTTGCACCCAATCGGGGTTAACACCATTGGTTTTCAGGGCATTCATAACACTGACAGTGTATGTGTTCATAGTGGTTAACAACGTCGCGAAATCTAAAGCCGCCCAGGCTGCAGGTTTGGTTTGATGCCCGGGATCGGCCCATACATCACTGTAGTGGAAGTCGATCATAATTTTCATCCCTGCATTTTTGGCCCTGACGGCCTTTGCCACCAAATCAGTTGTATTGCACCAGCCATCAGACGGGTTAACAAAGGCACGTAACCTGATGGAGTTAAAACCCAGGCTTTTCATCAAAGCAAAAAGTTCGGTTTGATTGCCATTCTTATCATAAAACTTAACACCTGACGATTCAAATTGCGTCACCCAGCTAATATCGGCCCCCTTGGCAAATGTTGATGATACCACAGGTGCCGTATATATTGGTGGCGGGATTATTGTAGAACCTCCGCCTTTTTTTGAACAGGAAATAACAGAAAATAATAAAATCAGGGAACAAACCGCCAACACTTTTTTCATAAAAGGATATCTCTAATTGGTAAACCCCGGAGGGTTTTAACAAAGATAAAAAGCATTTTTGATAAATAAAATGTTTAACTGACATTTTATTTTTTAATAATGTGTCATTTCTCTTCGCCACCAGGCAAAGAGAAATGACACATTAAATCAGGCTTCTTATAATTTCCCCGACCTTTCAGGCACGGTGCCGGATATGTAATTAAAGCTAACAACCTGGTCCCCTATCTGTATTTTAAACTCCCCTGCTTCGGTAACCGTTTTGCTGATGTCGTTAACAAAAGCAAGGTCTTTAGGGCTTATTTTAAAGGTTACAGTCTTTGTTTCACCGGGTTGCAGATCTATCTTATCATAGGCCCTCAAACGTTTGGTATCGGGCGCTATACTGGCATACTGCTGGCTGGTATAAAGCAACACGGATTCTTTTCCTTCACGTTGTCCTGTATTTTTTACATCAACGGTAACGGTTAGCGTGCCATTTTCTTTCAGTTCGGGCTGACTTAAATGCAGGTTGCTATAACTGAACGTTGTATAGCTTAAGCCTGTACCAAACTCATAAAGTGGGTTATAGCTATGGCTGTCATCTGAATTTCCATTTTCAAGATTTTTGCGATAGTAATTGTTTAATGAATTAGCGTACCTGGGATAAGTAACTGGCAGCCTGCCGGATGGGTTTGCGTCGCCAAAAAGGAGATTAGCAAGTGCATCGCCGCCTTCATTTCCCGAAAAATAAGTCATAACGGTAGCGGTTGAATGGCTTTCTGCTTCTGTAACAATCCTCGGACGGCCCTCTGCTAAAACCAAAATAACGGGCTTGCCTGTTTTGGCAAGCTCATTTGCCAGTTGCGTTTGGGCGGCAGGCAGGTTAAGGTCATCAATATTACCTACATTTTCGGTGTAGGAAAGTTCGCCCAGGCAAAGTACAATCACATCTGCTTTGGCAGCGGCATTCACTGCGGCGCTTACATTTTGCAAACTGTCGAATGATGCACCCGGCTCATAACTCACATTATCCTTTCCGATTTTTTGCTGGATAGCTTTCAAAATGGTATTCTTATTGGCTGCATATTCATCAGCGTGTTCACCCTGCCAGGTATAGCTCCAGCCGCCATCCAAAGAACGCATGGTATTGGCAGTGGGCCCGGTTACAAAAACCTTCATACCTTTTTTTAGCGGAAGGATGTTATTTGTATTTTTCAGCAAAGTGATGGCTTCGGTAGCGGCATTCAAACTCACCTGCCTGAATTCACCCGAACCAAATTTCGGATAATCATCCGGGTTGCCAACAGGGCGTTCAAATAAACCCAGTTCATATTTAACTTTTAAAATCCGGTGAACAGCCTCGTTAATACGGGCCATGGATACTTTGCCTTCGTGTACCAGTTCTATCAAATAAGTATAAAAACTGTATTCATAAGGCACCATGCTCATATCCACGCCGGCATTTACTGCAATCCTCACCGCATCCTTTTGTGTGGCAGCAATATGGTGGCGGTCATGCAGATATTCAATATCCCGCCAGTCGGATACTGCAATGCCTTCAAAATGCAATTCGCCGCGCAGTACATCCGTCAGCATATAATGGCTGCCATGTATCGGTACGCCATTTATTTCGCCAGAATTGATCATCAAAGTCTTAGCCCCGGCTTTAACAGCTTCGGCAAAAGGCGGTAAAAAGTACTCGCGCATATAACGGTCGGGTATCCAGGCCTTACCACTCAAAGGGGCGCCATAACCTAAATAATGTTTCATGCAGGCGGCTACATGGAATTTATCGCCGGCGTCATTTCCCTGGTAGCCTTTTATTATGGAAGCGCCCATGGTTTTTATCAGGTAAGGATCTTCACCAAAGGTTTCATAAATGCGTGGCCAAAGGGGTGATTTACCCAAATCCAAAACCGGCGAATAATTCCAGGGAATATAACTTGCACGGGTTTCATATGCTGTGATCTCACCGGCTTTGTGGGCTACCTCCCTGTTAAAAGTTGCAGCCATGGCAATTTCCTGCGGAAACAAAGTGCTGCCTGTGGTATAGGTAACGCCATGAATGGCGTCAATACCATAAATAACCGGAATTTTAAGACGGTCTTTAGCGGCTTCAGCCTGGATAGCCGAAATAACTTCGTACCAGTGTTTACGGTCATAAGCATGCCCGCTTACATTCAATATAGAGCCAACGTGATATTTTAAAATAGCTTCCTTTATTTTGTCAGCATCAATCTGGTGAACGCCGTTCGTTGTGGTTGATACTACGTCCGATGTAACTTCGGTCATCTGCCCCACTTTTTCTTCAAGCGTCATTTTTGCAATCAACGCATCCACTTTTTTGTCGAGCGCCCACTCTGGCTTTTTGGACTGCGCTGCAAGGATAAGCACATTCAAAAGTAGTACATTGGCGATAATAAAGATCCTTTTCATAATTAACTGGTTTGATTTAAGGTTGCAACAGGTTGCTTTATATAATTGATTTTCAAATTTTTATACTACTAATTTACGGGTTATCAC